>CAZDXE010000014.1:0-24535 GCA_964509565.1 uncultured Dehalococcoidales bacterium
GCGGGAGACGGGATTCGAACCCGCGACACCCTGCTTGGAAGGCAGGAACTCTACCGCTGAGTTACTCCCGCAATTAGCAGCTTCAGTAGCAAAAAGTTCACAAAAGTTCACAACCAAGCTACTTGGTAAATTTATCACATCCAGGGCTTCTGGGGCAAGTTATAAGACAATAACTCTTTACCATTTGATTTTAGACAGGTTTATTGACCATCCACTTACCCCTGAAGGCATCAATTAGTCTGCGGTAGAGGTCCATCAGCAAAAAGAATTTGGCTACCTTTGCTCTCTCTTTATTGCTTCCACTTCTCTTTCTATAGCTCGTCTATCCGACCGTCTTGAAAAGACGTAAACGCTTAAGCCGTGAAACAGTAGGCCAATGCCCCATCCACCCAGTGGGAAAACAAACTAAGGAAATCCAGCTCCTGTGAACCACCATATTAGTGCGAGCATGGCATTAACGCATAGGTAAACAATAACATTATTGCGGAATCCCTTCCTTGCCTCTACCCGTTTCTTCGCCTCTTCATAGATTTGCTCTTCACTCCCCCCTCTTATGCAAGGCAGTATATATTTTCCACACTGAATTTGACAATCGGTCTAGCAAATCGGAGCTTTTGGCGGATATTCTCAGGAAAATGTCTAAGTTCTTGGAGTTGAAGCTTCTGAGGCAAGGTAATATCCTCACAAAGGGTGGTCTTGACTATGCCTCTGAAGGTTCTCAGAATGTCAATTATTAATTGGCACGGTATAGCTATGAAATCGGTGTTTTCCCTTAGCTAGGTTGTGTCACACAACCAGAGACATCCATGCTCCCATCTCAACGCTTTGCAGAGATGTATACCCGTTGTATACCGAGAGCCCCTTTTGTATGCTCACTTGTATACCCGTAGCTATAACAAACTAACTCAGCAATGTTCATAAAGGAATTCGTGGACATTTTGAAGTCTGGGGATAACTTGTTACACTTGTCTCAAACCAAGTCTACAAATTACATGTCACGTGCTGTAATAAAATCATCTTCATTATATAATAAATTGAAATGGCTAAAAGGATTTTCAAAATCATTAATCATACTGCCGATGTCGGCATTATCGTTTACGGAATCAATGTTAAACAACTTTTCGCTAATGCCGCACTAGCCTTATCCAGCTTGATAACAGAGCCTAAAAGCATTAAAGAAAAGATAAAACGACACGTGGAGATAAGTAGTGAAGACCGAGATAATTTACTAGTAGAATGGCTCAACGAACTTATTTATCTCTTTGACGTTGAGCACATCCTATTCAAAAGATTTGATATCGAAAATTTGAACAGCAAGCATCTTAAAGCTATATGCTATGGAGAAAAACTCGATCCCCTAAGACATAACATAAAGAGAGGGGTAAAAGCAGCTACCTACCATATGTTAAAAATAAACAGAGGCGGCGATGGTTACGAAGTACAAGTAATCTTTGATGTTTAAGGAGTTAGTATATGTCAAAGTGGCAAGGGCAATTTGTTAAAATAGACGATTATCATTGGGAAATCCCTTCAAGTTATAAAGATGGCATGAGGGTTCCTGGCTTAATCTATGCTAGCGAGGAGATGCTAAAGTCCATATGCGAGGAACAAGCACTGGTGCAAGTTGCCAATGTAGCCTTCCTGCCTGGAATAGTCAAATTCTCCATGGCTATGCCAGATATCCACTGGGGTTATGGATTTCCCATAGGTGGAGTTGCTGCTATGAATGTTAAAGATGGCGTAATTTCTCCAGGTGGTGTGGGTTATGATATTAACTGCGGCGTGAGGCTCCTGCACACCAATCTCACCGAAGCTGAAGTAAAACCCAAGATCAAACAACTCGTTGATGAATTATTCTTCAATATACCATCTGGCTTGGGCTCCGAAGGAAAGATTAAAGCAAGCCAAAAAGAGATGGGAGAATTACTAATTGAGGGAGCTCATTGGGCTGTGAAACACGGCTTTGGCTCTGCAAAGGATTTAGATGTTACAGAGGAAAATGGATGCATGAAAGGCGCTGACCCAGACAGCATAAGCGATAAGGCAATAAAGAGAGGTATGCCTCAGATAGGCACCTTAGGTTCAGGGAATCATTTCCTTGAAGTTCAAGTAGTAAAGGAAATATTTGAGCCTGAGATAGCTAAAGTCATGGGTATTGAGGAGGTAGGGCAAATATTAGTTTTGATTCATACTGGCTCTCGAGGTTTCGGGCATCAGGTATGTACCGACCATCTACGTGTAATGGAAAAGGCAGTATCAAAATATGGAATACAGCTTCCTGATCGCCAGCTTGCTTGTGCCCCTATAGAGTCAATGGAAGGCAAGGATTATTTATCCGCTATGGCATGCGCTGCTAATTATGCCTGGTGCAACCGTCAATGTATTGCCCATTGGGTCAGGGAAAGTTTCTCCAAAGCCTTTAATAAAAGCTCTGAGAAACTTGGAATGGAACAGGTCTATGATGTAGCTCATAACATTGCCAAGATAGAAAGACACAAAGTGGATGGGCAAGATGTTAAAGTTTGTGTGCATCGCAAAGGAGCCACCAGAGCTTTCCCACCTGGACACGAAGAAATTCCGCTAAAGTATAAAGAAATAGGCCAACCAGTACTTATTCCAGGCGATATGGGCCGTTGCTCTTTTATCGCTGTGGGCACCCAAAAAGCTATGGAAGAAAGCTTTGGTTCTACCTGCCACGGCGCCGGCAGAGTGATGAGTCGCCACGCCGCTAAGCGAATCTTAAGAGGTAAAGATGTGGCACAAGATTTAGAAAGAAGAGGTATCATTATTAAGACGGGGGATATATCATCACTAGCTGAAGAGGCATCTCAAGCTTACAAGGATGTCACTGAGGTGATAGAGGTTTGTCATCAAGCTGGCATTTCCAGGAAGATAGCTATGGCTACTCCTTTAGGTGTTATCAAGGGTTAGCAAGACATCACCGTAAGAAAGACAAACCAATCTAATTTAAGTGAAACTTCAGCGTCGCTAAAATTTCTTTTCCCCAATTTGCTTTATCAACCAGTATTCTATGCTGTCTGTTAAAGCTAGCCAGCTAGCCTCAATGATATTGGTTGAGCTACCTACAGTTCGCCAGTGTTCCTTACCGTCGCTGGATTCAATGAGCACTCGCGTCCGTGAAGCAGTACCAGTGCTTCCTTCAAGTATACGCACCTTGTAATCAGTAAGTTTCACAACAGCCAAATTGGGGTGGAATTGCATTAAAGCTTTACGTAGAGCCTGGTCAAGCGCATTGACCGGTCCATCACCTTCAGCCGCAGTATGTACTACTTTATTATTTATTTTAATCTTAATGATAGCTTCTGATAATATATTTTCTTGATTCCCATTACTAGGCGGGCGGCGGCGCTTTTCCACTACCACCATAAAATCAACTAACTCAAAGGGGGGCTGGTAATAAGGTTGGGCGCGGTAAAGCAATAAAGCGAATGACGCCTCGGCACTATCATATTGAAAACCTTGTTTCTCCTGTAACTTGATTTGTTTCAATATCTTTTCAATCTCCTTATCCCCAGGAAGAGGTAATCCACGCTCTTTAACTTTGAAAATAATACTCTTCTTTCCCGCTAGCTCGGAGATAATCACATGAGGTTGATTGCCTACCAGTTCAGGTTTTATGTGCTGATAACTATCTCTCCACTTTGTCAAACCAGAGACATGTAATCCTGCCTTATGTGTAAAGGCATTGGCGCCTACGTAAGGAAGCTGGTCATGAGGAGGCAAATTAGCTATCTCAGATACATAGTGCGAAACGTTGCTAAGCTTACTTAGTTGTTTATCGGTCACACAATTAATGCCCATTTTAAGCTTTAGCGTTGGGATAATAGAACAAAGATTGGCATTGCCACACCGTTCACCATATCCATTAATAGTTCCTTGAATTTGATTGGCTCCTGCATAAATAGCAGCTAGAGAGTTAGATACAGCAAGTTCAATATCATTATGAGCATGTATGCCCAGAGGAGTAGAAGTCACCTTCCGTGTGGCTTCGATAGATTCTACTATCTGCTGGGGCAAGGTACCACCATTAGTATCACAAAGAATTATACATTCAGCGCCAGCTTTAGCGGCGCAGACAACGGTCTCCAGCGCATATTCAGGGTTCCCTCTATGTCCGTCAAAAAAATGTTCGGCATCGAAAAAAACCCTGAGGCCATTTGTTTTCAGATAGGTAATAGAATCTGTGATCATATTAAGATTCTCTTCCAGCGTAGTCTGCAAAACTCGAGTCACCTGCCTGTCCCAACTTTTGCCTACAATAGTAGCTACTTCAACATTAGACTCCAACAAAGCTTTAAGGTTAGCATCTTCTTCCACTTTACAATTCGAACGCCTGGTACTACCAAAAGCCACTATTATGCTGTGTTTTAAATTTAGTTTCTGAGCCTTGATAAAAAATTCTATGTCTTTGGGATTAGAACCAGGCCAACCACCTTCAATAAAATCAATACCCAGTTCACTTAAGTTCTGAGCAATCTTTAGCTTATCTCGAACAGAAAGAGAAATTCCCTTCTGTTGAGCACCATCGCGTAAAGTTGTGTCGTAGAGCTGTATTACCGGCATCTTATCCTCTGAGCAATCAAATCGCCCATTTCTTTTGTCCCCACCCTGATTTTGTCTTCCGCCATTATGTCGTAAGTTCTATAACCTTCTTCTAAGGCAGCAATCACAGCATTCTCTATAGCCTGAGCTTCCACATCTAATTCAAACGAGTAGCGAAGCATCAAGGCTACACTTAAAATAGTAGCGATAGGATTAACCAGGCTTTGCCCTGCTCGCCGTGGCGCACTGCCATGGATTGGCTCATACAAACCAAATGCTCTCCCCCTGGGAATTCCAGCCAGGCTGGCTGAAGGTAACATGCCCATAGAGCCAGCCAGCATTGAAGCTTCATCGGTAAGAATATCTCCAAACGTGTTCTCAGTAACCAGCACATCAAATTCACTAGGGTGCTGGATAAGCCGCATAGCACAGGTGTCGACCAGCATATGCTCCAGTTCAATATCAGGATAATCAGCAGAGATTTCAGTAGCAATTTGGCGCCATAGCCGCGATGATTGAAGAACATTGGCTTTATCAACTGAGGTTAGTTTCTTTGACCGGGTGCGAGCTAACTCAAAACCAACTCGCACTATACGATCAATTTCTGCTTCAGAATAAGCCATTGTATCAACACCTTGCCTTCCCTCTGAGTTTCGCCATTGCTTTTTAGGTTGTCCATAATAAAGCCCACCAGTCAACTCTCTTATTACTATCAAATCAACACCCCTAATTACTTCGGGCTTGAAGTTGGTAGAATTAGCTAGCATGGGCAAAATTTTTACCGGACGTAAATTAGCAAATAATTTGCATTCTTTTCTTATGGCTAAAAGTCCATCTTCAGGGTGAATTTTAGCTTTGGGATCATCCCATTTTGGCCCACCAAGGGCTCCAAGTAATATAGCATCACACTGTTTACACATACTTACAGTTTCTTCGTTGAGAGCTGTCCCCAGCGTATCTATGGCAATACCCCCTATCAAGCCCTGGCGTAAGTGAAATCCATGCCCATAATTTTCACCTACCGTTTTTAGAACTTTGACTGCCTCGGCCATAACTTCAGGGCCAATACCATCTCCAGCTAAAACTGCAATATTAAATTCCACGTCCATTCACCTCTCATTCTTTAGATGTATATTATTCCAGGCATAATAAAAAATCCCTGGGATTATTTACTATCGTACAAAGTAACAATTAAATTTCTTGTAATCGGTGTTTAGTATATTCGATTAAACCATCAGCATCAATTATCCCCGTCATAAATTCAGGATACGGATTAGCCATAACTGTTTTATCTTTGGTAGTATTCTTAATCACGCCAGTGGGCAAATCTACCTCCAGCATGTCGCCATCCTCTATCTCATCCACCGATTCAGTATATTCCAGAAGAGGTAAACCGATATTAATAGCATTGCGGAAGAAGATACGGGCAAAACTCTGGGCAATGACACAAGATATACCACAAGCTTTAATAGCTAAAGGAGCATGCTCTCGCGACGAACCACAGCCAAAATTAGTAGTAGCAACGATCATATCTCCGGGCTTGACTTTGGCGGTAAATTCAGGGTCAATATCTTCCATACAATGCTTGGCTAGTTCAGCAGGTTCAGAAATATTAAGGTATCGCGCGGGGATAATAACATCCGTATTGACATCGGCCTCGAATTTATGAGCTTTGCCTTTCAGTTGCAACTTCTTTTCTATCCTCCTTTACCACAAAGCCAAATAGGCAACCAAACACTTTCTGTCCTCATTTTATTGCCTTGACCACAACAAATGAACCTTCGCTGTAACCTCTCCCAAACCAATCTTCATATTTTGTGCGTGTTTTTCGAATGGTTCTATCTTGGGCATATTTAATGTATGACCTCTTCAGGGCTGGCAATTCTACCCAGAATAGCACTGGCGGCAGCTACAGCCGGCCCAGCCAGGTAAACTTCAGATTTTGGGCTTCCCATTCTGCCCACGAAATTACGGTTTGTGGTGGATAAGCAACTCTCACCAGCAGCTAAGACTCCCATGTGGCCACCAAGACAGGGCCCGCAGGTGGGTGTGCTTACCACTGCCCCAGCCTCGATAAAAGTTTCTATCAATCCCTCCCTTAATGCATCAAGATAGACTTTTTGTGAACCCGGGAGAATAATGCACCTAAGTTCCGAAAATACTTGCCTGCCTTGAAGAAATTTGGCTGCCACCCTCAAATCGCCAAGACGGCCATTAGTGCAACCGCCAATCAATACCTGGTCCAGTTTTACATCACCTGCATGGCTTACAGGTTTAGTATTAGAAGGAATATGAGGAAAAGCTACTTGGGGTTCAATTTTTGACACATCATACTCAATGATTTTGGAATATTCAGCATTTTCATCTGAGTGAGATTCCTCCACTCGGTCAGAATAGTCATAGCGAGAGTGTTCCTTTATATATTCTTCAGTTTTGCCATCCACATTGAACATGCCCGCTTTGGCTCCGGCTTCAATAGCCATGTTTGCCATAGTGAAGCGCCCATCCATTGGTAGTTCGTCAATAGCCTCACCGTCAAATTCCATGACTGAGTAAAGTGCACCATCTACGCCAATATCGCCAATAGTATACAGAATGAGGTCTTTGCCACCAACCCATTCAGATAACTTGCCGTGATAAACAAATTTGATTGTTGGTGGCACCCTCATCCATATCTCCCCTGTTGCCATAGCTACAGCGATATCAGTTGACCCCATGCCAGTAGCAAAAGCACCCAAAGCACCATAGGTGCAGGTGTGCGAGTCAGCGCCAACGATAACCTGACGAGGTAAAACAAAGCCTTGTTCAGGCAAAAGTACATGCTCTATTCCCATTCGCCCCACTTCAAAGTAGTTTATTCCCTGTTCTTTAGCAAATTCCCGCATAAGCTTTGCTTGCTCTGCAGATTGTATATCTTTGTTAGGACAAAAATGATCAGGAACCATAATTACCTTTTTGGGATCGAAAACCTTAGACACCCCAAGCCTTCGAAATTCCTTAATGGCTAAAGGCGCTGTTATGTCATTGGACAAAACCATGTCAACCTTCACATTTACAAACTCGTTAGTGCTGACCTTTCGTTTACCACTATGGGCTGCTAATATTCTTTCAGCTAAAGTTCTCATTAATATCGTCCCGCTCATCGAGAAATTATTTTTTACCCCACAATTTTAATCAAGGACCCTGGAAAGCATCAAACTAATTACTATGAGGAGAGTTGCAACAATAGAAATCAAGTATAACCCAGATCCAACAGATAAACCCACAGCAGCAGCAGCCCACATGCTCGCTGCTGTGGTTAGTCCAGTTACTTCTCCATTACGTGGGCCACGAAATATAACGCCAGCACCAATGAAGCCAATACCAATTACTACGCCCGCAGCAACTCGTGAGGGATCAACTGCCCCTGCAAAGCCAAAAACAGAAACTATAGTAAATAGAGTTGCGCCTAAAGTAATCAAAATATAAGTACGCATTCCAACCGGCTTACCAGCTCGCTTCCGCTGATAACCAATAGCTGCACCTGAAGCGCTAGCTAAAAGCAATCGCAATACCATTTCCAACCATAAAGGCAATTAAGTTTTCCCCTCCTCAATTGCTTTCTTAGCTAAAAATCGATTCAGCGCATTCATATATGCTTTCGCACTGGCAACTATGATGTCAGTTGAGGCACCACGCCCCGTATATATCTCCCCATCACTCTCGACTCTAATCAATACCTCACCAATAGCATCAATGCCTTCAGTAACTGATTTAATAGTAAATTCTGTAAGCTTATTGTGTATCCCGACTATCCGATTGATAGCTTTATACACAGCATCAACTGGCCCCGCGCCTAAGGCAGCGTCAGCCAGGCTTTGTCCATCAGGTCCAATAAGTCTCACTGAAGCTGTAGGAAGACTATGATCACCACAAGAAATTTCAACATGATCAAGATGATATGTTTCAGTGACAGTGCGAAGTTCCTCCGTCACCAAAGATTCAATATCACGGTCTGTGATTTCCTTTTTCTTATCGGCTAACTCTTTAAAGCTCTGAAAGGTTCGCTTCAAAGCTTCTTCATCTAAAGAATAGCCAAGCTCCGCTAATCTTTCTTTGAAAGCATGCTTGCCACTCAACTTACTCAGCACGAGGCTACTCGCCAATATGCCAACCGACTTTGGGTCCATGATTTCATAAGTTGCGGCTTTCTTTATTAAACCGTCTTGATGAATACCTGACTGATGGCGGAAAGCGTTTGCTCCCACAATAGCCTTGTTGGCTTGAACAGCAAAGCCAGAGAGTTCGCTTACAAGGCGACTTGCCTTGTAAATCTGAGTGGTATCAACATTAGTAATAAGGCTAAAGGAATCCTGGCGAGTTTTTAGCGCCATAACGATTTCTTCCAGAGAAGCATTTCCAGCTCGCTCACCAATACCATTGATAGTACATTCAACCTGCCGTGCACCCTTCCGTATTGCTTCGAGGCTATTAGCTACAGCCAACCCCAAATCATTATGACAATGAACACTTATTACAACCTTATGAATATTGGGCACATTAACTAAAATGCTTTGGATCAAGTCGCCAAATTCATATGGAGTGGCATAACCTACGGTATCGGGTATGTTTACTGTGGTCGCTCCGGCATCAATCACAGTTTCTAAGACACGGTAGAGGTAAGCAGGCTCAGCCCTGCTAGCATCCATTGGAGAAAATTCAACATCGTCAACATAATTCTTGGCTCTACTTACCATTTCTCTGGAAATCCCCAAGGTCTCTTCACGGCTTTTGTTAAGTTGATATAGAAGATGAACATCCGAGGCAGACAGAAAAACGTGAATCCGTGGATGAGCAGCTTCCCTGATTGCCTCCCATGCTCTATCTATAGCATTGGCGTTTGCATGTGATAAAGCGCAAATTACAGGCCGCTGAATTTCTTTGCTAATAAGGCGAACAGCCTCAAAGTCGCTGGGAGAGCTAACAGGGAAGCCAGCTTCAATAACATCCACACCCAATTTATCCAGTTGCTTAGCTATCCTCAGTTTCTCTTGAACATTTAAATTTGCGCCGGCTGCCTGTTCCCCATCACGCAAAGTAGTATCAAAGATTATTACCTTGTCCATCATTCTTTTTTGAATATTTATTTTTTCTTCAGCCAGGGCATCATATCTCTTAGCTTTTTACCCACAATTTCAATTTGGTGTTTAGCCTCCATTCGTTTCATGGCATTGAAGCTGGGCCTGCCAGCCTGGTTCTCTAAAATCCATTCTCTGGCAAAGCTACCATCCTGAATCTCTGCCAGGATTTGTTCCATCTCTTCCTTAACTAAACCATCGATAACTCGTGGGCCCCGGCTGTAATCGCCATATTCAGCAGTATCGCTTATCGAATATCTCATATAACTTAAGCCACCCTGATACATAAGATCAACGATAAGCTTCAACTCATGAAAACATTCAAAATAGGCAATCTCCGGTTGATAGCCAGCCTCTACCAAGGTTTCAAAACCAGCTTTGACCAAGGAGGTAACTCCTCCACAAAGCACTGTTTGTTCACCAAAAAGGTCAGTTTCAGTCTCCTCAGCAAAAGTTGTTTCTAGCACGCCAGCCCTGGCGCTACCAATGCCTTTGGCATAAGCTAAAGCAATATCCCTGGCTTTGCCTGAGGAATCTTGATACACAGCAACTAATGCCGGGACTCCAGAACCTTCAACATAAAGTCTGCGCACTATATGTCCCGGGCCCTTAGGAGCTATCATGCTAACATCGATGTTAGAAGGCGGCGAAATTTGTGAATAGTGAATATTAAAACCATGGGCAAACATCAAAGTTTTGCCTGGCGATAATTTCCCTTCGATTGATTCTTGATAAATTCGAGGCTGTAAAGTGTCAGGAGCCAGCATCATAATAATATCCGCTGCTTCCGCTACCTCAGCAACACTAGCCACTTTAAAACCATCATGTTGTGCTGTCTTCCAACCCACACCCCCAACCCTACTAGCGACGAGAACCTGGCACCCACTATCCTTTAGATTTTGAGCATGGGCATGTCCCTGGCTACCATAGCCAATAACGCCAATTGTCTTCCCTTTGATCAAATCCAGGTCAGCGTCTTTGTCATAATAAATTTTAGCCATGTTTCCCTCCTTAAAATTTTAACACCTAAATTTTAAATCTTCAGATCCCAGGGTTTATTTGTTTGAGCGACTCATCCACGTGTTAAGGCAATTCTACCAGTCTTACTGATCTCTTTCACCCCGAAGCTACGAAGAAGTTCAAGCATAGATTCCACTTTATCTTCGTCACCAGTAACTTCCACTGTTAGCGAATTAGAAGCAACATCAACTATGTTAGCTCGGAAAATGTCAACAATTTGCATAATTTCACTTCTGGTTACGGTAGTAGCATTGACCTTAATCAGGGCTAATTCTCTGGTTACTATATCTTCAGCAGTTATGTCGGACACTCTAACCACATTGATTAGCTTATCTAATTGCTTCCTGACTTGCTCTACCCTTGCAGAATTGCCATCAACCACAACAGTCATACGTGACAAGCCAGGTTGTTCGCTACGTCCCACGGCGATGCTCTCTATGTTAAAGGCTCGGCGCCGAAATAAACTAGCTACCCTATTTAGCACTCCAGGCTTATCTTCTACCAATGCTACTAAAGTATGTTTTGTATTAGTCAAACTCATTTTTCCCTCAAATAACTCAATAGCTGCTTATCATTTCAGGTTT
This sequence comes from uncultured Dehalococcoidales bacterium, assembly GCA_964509565.1. Taxonomy (GTDB): domain Bacteria; phylum Chloroflexota; class Dehalococcoidia; order GIF9; family AB-539-J10; genus JAGMDB01. Next base: position 11,285 of record CAZDXE010000014.1, read on the forward strand.
TGGCGTCTCCAGAATTAGACTGAGGCTTCCTCCAGGTTGCACCATAGGATAGACATTTTCCTCCGGTTCAACAACAAAATCAATAAGGAAAGGCCCAGGATAATCCATCGCTTTTTGTATAGCTGGGGTTACTTCCTCCCTGCTTTTCACCTTAATTCCAGGTATATCATAAGCTTCGGCAATCTTCACGAAATCGGGATTCCAGAGCTTCGTGTCAACATAGCGGCGCTCATAAAAGAGTTCCTGCCACTGCCTCACCATTCCCAGGTAGCCATTATTGATGATAGCTATTTTAACAGCGATGTTTTCTTGTGCTATAGTCCCTAACTCTTGAATGGTCATTTGAAAACCACCGTCACCAGCAATAGACCACACCACCTCCTCAGGGTGAGCAACCTTAACTCCTATGGCAGCAGGAAGCTCAAATCCCATGGTCCCCAAGCCACCCGAGGAAATAAAGCTGTTGGGTTTAGTATAAACAAAGTGTTGTGCTGCCCACATTTGATGCTGCCCCACCCCTGTGACTATTATAGTATTGCCCTGAGTAACTTCATAAATCTGATGAATAACATATTGAGGTAAAAGTTCACCACCCTGCCCACTTTCCAGTAGTGGATGTTCACGTCGCCACTGATCCAACTGAGTGACCCAATCCAAATGGTCTCTGCGTTCAATTTGCTTATTCATAGCCTTTAACACGTTTTTAACATCACCAACTATAGGTATGTCCACTGGTATGTTTTTCCCTATTTCTGCGGGATCGATATCAATATGAATAACACCAGCTTGCGGTGCGAAGCTTTTAGTATTTGCTGTAGCCCGATCATCAAATCTCATACCAGCAGCAATAATAAGGTCAGCATTTTGTACTGCCATATTAGCGTAAGCCAGGCCATGCATTCCTATCATGCCAAAATTCAGTATATGGGCCCCCGGGAAAGAACTAATGCCAAGAAGTGTATTGACTACTGGTATTTGTGCCTTCTCTGCTAGCTCCTTAAGCTCATTATAAGCTTGGGAAATGACTATTCCCCTACCAGCAATAATGACAGGCCTTTCGGCTTTATTAATACGACTTACTGCCTTTTTAATTTGAACTGAGTGACCGCGTGAGACAAATTTGTAACCCGGCAAATCGACTTTCTCAGGATAGTTAAATTCGACTTCCTCTTGCTGCACATCTTTCGGCACATCAATGAGCACAGGGCCTGGCCTTCCTGTTTGAGCGATGTAAAAAGCTTCCTTAACCGTCCGTGCCAGCTCCGCAGTATCGGTAACAAGATAATTATGCTTTGTGATAGGAAGAGTAATCCCTGTAATATCTATCTCCTGGAACGCATCTTTGCCAATAAAAGGTCTGCCTACCTGGCCAGTAATAGCTATCATTGGACATGAATCCATATAAGCATTAGCAATTCCAGTTACCAGATTAGTAGCTCCCGGACCTGATGTAGCAATGCATACTCCTGCTTTATGAGTGACTCGAGCATAACCCTCAGCAGCGTGGGCTGCTCCTTGTTCGTGACGAACTAGTATATGCCGCAGTTGCGGGTATTGCAGAAGGGTATCGTACAACGGCAGCAGAGCACCACCCAGAATGCCAAAAATTACCTCAACCCCTTCTTTAATCAAGCTTTCACACAAAATTTGAGCCCCTGTCTTCTTCATAAAAACTCCTATCCGTTACTGAACACAGCGCCTTTGCTAGCTGAAATCACATTATCAGCATAACGTTTAAGATAACCTGTTTCAACCTTTGGTTTGAAAGGTGGCAACAAGTTTAATCTTCGCTGCATCTCTTTCTGGGTTAACTCTATCTCTAATTTGTAATTTGGAATATCTATCTGAATAATATCACCATCTTCTACAGCAGCTATGGGACCTCTCTCCGCTGCCTCTGGTGAAACATGACCGATAGCAGCCCCTTTTGTTGCCCCCGAGAAACGACCATCGGTAATTAGGGCCACTTTATCATCCATAGCCATGCCACTAAGAAGTGAAGTTGGTGTTAACATTTCACGCATCCCAGGCCCCCCTTTAGGTCCTTCGTAACGTATGACAATCACTTCTCCAGATTTAAATTTTCCTTTCACTATCGCAGTAGTAGCTTCCTCTTCGCTATCAAAAATTCGTGCTGGACCACGGTGAACCAGCATTTCTGGGGCTACTGCAGCGTTTTTCACCACCCCTCCTTGAGGTGCCAGGTTGCCAAACAGTATGCTAATGCCACCAGTAGCATTATACGGATTGGATAACGGGTGAATCACTTCCCTGCTCTTAACCCTGGCATTTTTTATCACCTCACCCAGTAATTTGTTTGATACGGTTTTTGTCTCAAGATTTAATAGCCCCGCTATCTCTTGCATTACTGCAGGGATGCCACCAGCTAAATCCAAATCCTCAATGTGATAATCACCCGCTGGGCTCAATTTGCATATATTAGGAATATGCTCGCTAATTTCATTCACCAATGATAAAGGGAAATCAATCCCTGCTTCATGAGCTATAGCCATAAGGTGCAACACAGAATTGGTGCTGCCACCTAAAGCCATATCAACAGCAAATGCATTATAAATAGAATCTTTGGTAATAATGTCTTTAGGGCAAATATTTTTACTTAGTATATCCATGATTTGTTGGCCAGCTTTATAGGCGAGCTGTAGTCTGCGCGCTTGAACTCCTGGTATCGTTCCATTACCAGGTAAGGCTATGCCCAAAGCTTCCGTCAGGCAGTTCATGGTATTAGCAGTAAACATACCACTACAGCTACCACAACCAGGGCAGGCAACTTGCTCAAGCTCCGTTAACTCAGCCTCAGACATACTCCCATTAACAGTTTCACCCACTGCCTGAAAAACTGAAGCCAGGTCAACTATCCTTAATTGATTGTTTTGATAAAATCTCCCCGCCATCATTGGACCACCGCTTATGAAGATACTGGGTAAGTTAAGTCTTACTGCCGCCATCAGCATACCAGGTATTATTTTGTCACAATTAGGAATAAAAACTAAGCCATCAAAGGCATGAGCTTCAGCTAAAACCTCAGCGGAATCAGCAATAAGCTCGCGGCTAGGCAAGCTATATTTCATTCCTGAGTGATTCATGGCAATACCATCACATACAGCTATAGTACCAACTTCAAAAGGTACCCCACCACAATTTCGAATTCCCTCTTTCACCGCTTGGGCAACAGCCCGTAAATGAATGTGGCCAGGAACAATTTCACTGAAGCTATTAATCACTCCGATGAATGGTTTATCCCAATCGTCTGGAGAACAACCTACAGCATGCAGAAGAGACCTGTGAGGAGCTCTCTCAATACCTTTTTTTACAACATCACTTTTCATTGCCACTTCCTTATAATCTCAAGGCAAAATCTAACATATATTGTCAATGCATTTCCAGAGCCTTTATTTTGTCTAATCTTCGTACATGCCTACCACCCTCAAAATTTGTGCCCAAGTAAGTTCTGACAATTTCTATGGCCAGGCTAGCCTCAATATCTTCCCCCTTGAGACACAAAATATTGGCATTATTATGTTGCCGAGATCGCAGGGCAGCATAAGCATCGTAACATAAAGCTGCTCTTATGTCTTTTACTTTGTTGGCTGCTATACTCATACCAATACCAGTGCCACATATTAAAACGCCCAGGTCAAATTCGCCTGAGGCCACTGATTCGGCCACCCTTTGAGCAATGTCAGGATAATCCACTGATTCGCCTTCGTAGCAACCAAAATCACAATAGTCATAGCCTAGCTCCGGCAAGTGTTTCATAATTGCCTGTTTTATACTGAGGCCACGGTGGTCACAACCCATAGCAATGTGCATAATTATTCACCTTACGATACTCCTCAAAAGCTTGTTCGATTTCATATTGGGAAATAATGCCCTGACGCAAAATTACAGGCGTTTCCCCTGTAACATCCACTATAGTCGATTTATTACCACCAGGACACTTACCGCCATCAATAATAAAATCGACCCTGTCCCCAAGTTGTTGCTCAACTCCGCCAGCAGTTGAAGCGCTTAAGTTACCACTAATATTAGCACTGGTTCCGATTATTGGTTTTCCTAAGCCCCGAATAAGAGCCAGAGGAACAGCGTGAGCAGGAACACGCACCGCCACAGTGGATTGTCCAACGGGATAAAGAGACAATGAAACTGCTTTAGGCAAAATTAAAGTTAAACCCCCAGGCCAAAAGCGCCTGGCCAGAAACAGAGTGAGCTGAGATATCGCTGCAGCTAACATCCTTACTTGAGTCATATCATTAACAAGTAAAGGAAGAGGCAAATATTTAGGGCGCTTTTTAACTTCATAAATCCTTTCCACGGACTTAGCATCGGAAAAATCAGCACCCAAACCATAAGTTGTGTCAGTAGGAAAAGCAACCACTCCGCCAGCTTTAAGAATTTTAACCCCCTTTTTTATCTGCTCCTGCAAAGCAACCATTAGCTTGGCCCCAGTATAGCATAATGTCAGGAAGCTATACTGACCAGATACTATGCCAGTATCACGCTATATCAAGATATAAGAGAAAGCGTGAAAAGAGTATTAACTTGTAGGAGCTGGTGCACAAGGTGGAGCATGTGCTTCAATTCTAGCTAAAGATGGAGATGTATCGGAAGTAGTCTTAAGCGACATAGACTGAAATTTGGCCAATAAGGTTAAAGAGAAAATAGAAAGCGACAAAATCACCACTATGAAAATCAACGCTGGGAAGGTTAATGAAAGCCGCTTTGAGAAGTGGAGCGCTATGGAATACACAGTATCCTACCATTATACCCTTTTTGCAACTACCGACGAAAGGCTGGAAACGTTCAGAAAATTTGGAACCATAAACGTCTACGTCTCTTTACCAGCCATCGTGGGCGCAAAGATGTGTGTAGAAGGAAAAGCAAGCAAGGGAATAATCGGCCCTGAATGTCTTGATCCACTGGAATTTCTGAATCTGTGCTACTAGCTATATGAAGAAATAGATACATCTATTATATAATAGCAAGGTATGCTAATGTAGAAGAATTGCGTAATTGAAACCAGTGAATTCTGTTAAGACTTAATAATGGAAAATAAAAGTGAGAAAGCGGAAAAGTTTAAATGGCCAGATGGCTATAAAAGTGCAGTGATTTTCTCTTTTGATGTTGATGGGAGCGCAGAACAACAACTTTATGAAGGGAATACCTTAGGACATAATTCTGTAGGTGATTATGGACCGAAAATTGCAGTACCACGCATCCTGGATATGTTAGATAGACACGGTCTAAAAGCCATCTTCTTTGTTCCAGCCTGGGTAGCTGAACGTTTCCCTGAGAGAATCAAGGAAATTAATCATCGGGGCCATGAGATAGGAGCTCATGGTTATCTACATGAAAACTTTAGCACATTGTGCGAAAGTGAGGAAAGGGAAATCCACAACAAAAGTAGCAAGATTATTGCTGATATGATAGGCGTGCCTCCTAGGGCATTTAGGACTCCAGGCGGCCCATTGACAACGAGAACCATGAAGATGCTCCTGGAGAATGGCTATGATTGTGATAGCAGCTCTGTTAAAAGTTATTTTCCCTCTAGAGTGAAGCTGGAAGGGAAAGAGGTAGACATGGCTGAAGTGCCCTTCTCCTGGCTTACAGATGATTTCCCCTATTTCTGGGGTGGCTACGAGAACAAACCTGGACCGCCTTCATTCATGCCTGTTAGTGCCCCCAATGATGTTCTTGAGTATTGGACAGCAGAATTTGATGGTATCCACGAAATTGGGGGACTCTTCGTTTATTTAAACCACCCTCGGGCTAGCGGAAGAATTTCAAGGTTGAGAGCCATGGACAGGCTCATCCACCACATAAAGGCAACCCCTGATGTATGGGTCACCAATTTGCGTGAAGTAGTCAATTGGACACTAAAGAACTGAAAAGAGGATAAGTAAAATGAAGTTCAGATGGCCAAATGGTGCAAAATGTGCAGTCGCCCTATCCTTTGAATATGATGCTGAAAGTGTGGAGTGGGGGTACAGCCAAAACATTGAAGGCGCTTTCGATATCGGAGGGTTTTCTCCTAAGTTTGGAGCACCACGTATCATAGAATTACTAAATAAGTATAATGTAAAGGGTACCTTCTTTGTTCCTGCTTGGGATGCAGAACGTTATCCAGATAACATTAAAGAAATTGCGCAGGAGGGGCATGAGATAGCTGCTCATGGCTATATTCACGAGAATTTTTCTGAACTCACACCCAGAGAAGAAAAAGGGATATTCGAGAAAGCTCACAAAATTCTCGCCGATATAACAAGTGTATCTCCTCGAGGCTTCAGAGCTGCGGCTTATGGTCGTCCTATATCACCCAAAACTCTCAGTTTCTGCCGAGATATGGGTTACATCTATGACAGTAGCTTCATGGATGACGATGAACCCTACCAGGTGAAGCTAAACGACAAATTCGTTAATATGATTGAGATACCATGGGCTTGGCCTCTCAATGATATTTTATTTATGTCACCTCCTTTTTCTTCTGGTATGGGCCTTGTACTACCTCAAAGGAAACCACAGTGGATTTTGGAACTGTGGAAAGAGGAATTCGATAGTCTTTATGAAGAAGTAGGATTCTTCAACCTGGTAGTTCATCCTAGAGATATGGGCAGAGTATCGAGGATGCCCATCATGGAAAATCTAATATCCTATATCAAAGAATACAATAATGTGTGGTTTGCTACTTATAGCCAGGTGGCTGATTTATGTTTAAAGCAACTAAGTGAGCCATGAGCGAACAAGATTCGCACATAAAATAGATTGATTTGGAGAATAAACAATGAAAAAAATACCATTTCCTATAATCTATGTTGAAGGAGATGCCTATGAAAGGGGCTATCAATACGGTTCTCAATGCAGAAAACTTATAGAAGAATCTATAAATGTGTATCGCAAAATTTTTGAGGTTGACTCAAACATGGATTGGGAAACAACATTAAGATTAGCAAGAAAATTCCCTGCTCCTATTGAGAAATATGATCCCCCTAGCATAGAAGAGATGCGCGGAATAGCTAAAGGGTCTGGTCAAGACTTCGACAGTATATTAGCCATAAATGCGAGGACTGAATTGATGTTGTCACGGGAAGCAAGAGGCTTAGGGGAATGCACTACACTAGCAGCAACGTCAGAAGCCACTTCCTCCAGACACATCCTTATGGCTCAAAATTGGGACATGAAAGCTACTACTGCAAAGTTAGCAGTTATACTGAAAGAGAAGCAGAAAAATGGACCCAATATTGTCCAACTTGTCGAAGCGGGAATAATTGGGAAAATTGGATACAACTCGGCGGGAGTATGTGTGCTTGCAAACATCATGGTTTCTGATGGATGGCACCTTGGAGTTCCGATGCAAATCATACTTCGCAAGGTAATGAACCAGGAGAATTTAGTAGATGCAATGGAAGTTGTCCTGTCAGCCAAAAGAGCATCTTCTGGTAATTATTTAATAGGATATGCTGGTAAAGAAGGTGACGAGGCTGTTGATATTGAAGCTGCGCCAGATTACTACAATGTGATATGGCCAAATGACGGCACAATAGCTCATGCAAATCATTTCTCAATCAACAATCCCAATATCAAAGATTTATTTCCACCGTTAGATCCTGGTTCACTTAACAGGGAGCATAGGGCAACTCAACTTTTATCTAAGGAACGGGGAAATATTACTGCAGATGCCATCAAAAAGATACTCAGAGACCACTTTGATAAGAAAGGCTCAGGGTCTATATGCTGTCATGTAGATCCACGCCTTGATGAATCCCGCCAATGGTTAACGATTGCATCACTTGTTATTGATCTTAATAATAAGACGCTGGATATTGCCAAAGGGCCTCCATGTGAGAACAAATATATCGCCCTCACTTTCGATGATATAATGTAAGCATGAAAACCAAACTTATGAAATTAGTGCTGCTCTTATAAAAGCAGGTTAGAACAAGGACCCATACTATCCTTGACCACTAACACAATGCAGTGATAAGCTACTGGACATCAACACCTTTTCTCAAAAATGAAAAACGAGATACAAAGTCATCGAGTCTCAGCTAGTGACGATATCGAAGTCTCTACCTATCTAGAGATTGCCAAAGAGCTACATGGAGAGCAACCTACATTTGAGCCTAAATTACTGTCACCTGGCGAAAAAGAAACCATAATAGTCATTGATTTTGGCTCCCAGTATAGTATGCTCATTGCAAGGAGAGTACGGGAGTGTCACGTTTACTGCGAGATTATGCCCCACGATACTCCATGGGAGAAGATAGCCCCTCTCAACCCTCGAGGCTTTATCCTCTCAGGAGGCCCAGCCAGTGTTTATGAACCGAAAGCTCCTTTGGCCCCACCATATATTTACGAGAGCCAGTTACCAGTGATGGGTATTTGCTATGGTATGCAGGTAATTACCTCCCAATTAGGTGGCCAAGTATCCCCAGGAGAAAAACATGAGTATGGCCATTCAATCTTACATATAAGCAATGAAGACTGCCCCCTTTTTGCTAAACTCACTTCTCCTCTTCACGTATGGATGAGCCATGGCGATCAAATAGTAGAATTGCCACCAGCATTTAAATCCCTGGCTTACACTGAAAATTCACCCAATGCTGTCATAGGCAATGGTAAAGGCATTTTGGGACTTCAATTCCATCCTGAGGTAGCTCACACACCACAAGGGAAAAGTATACTTGAGAATTTTGTCTATCAAATATGCGGCTGCCAGGGCAATTGGACACCCTCCAAATTCATGGCTGAAAACATAGAGAAAATCAGGAAACAAGTAGGGAAAGGGAGAGTTATCTGCGCCCTTTCAGGAGGCGTCGATTCAGCAGTAACTGCTACACTCATGCATCGTGCTATCGGCAATAATTTAACTTGCTTCTTCATTAATAATGGTTTATTGCGCCGCGAAGAACCAGAGAGGGTGCTAAATACTTTCCAGCAGAACTTCAAAATGGACATAGTTTACGTAGACGCTAGCAAAAGATTTCTGAAGCGACTTCGTAAAGTAGTCGACCCAGAGATGAAACGGCAGCTGATAGGAAAGGAATTCATCAAAGTTTTTGAGGAGGGAGCGGCTAAATTAGGCAAGATTGATTTTTTGGCTCAGGGAACTCTTTACCCCGATGTTATAGAAAGCACCACGTCCGAAACCAAAGCCGCAGCTAAAATAAAGAGCCATCACAACGTTGGTGGCTTACCAGCCAAAATGAAATTTACCCTCATTGAACCTCTGCGACATTTATTCAAAGATGAAGTTCGCAAAATAGGAACGGCCCTGGGATTACCTGAAGATATGATATGGAGACAACCCTTTCCAGGACCAGGATTAGCCATCCGCATTATCGGTGAAGTTACCGAGGAGAAATTAGAAATACTTCGTGCTGCTGATTGGATTGTGATGAACGAAATTAAGACAGCTAAACTTTATCATCAACTATGGCAAAGCTTCGCTATACTCACTGACGTTAAAAGTGTTGGAGTTATGGGCGATTACAGAACCTACGGTTACCTGATAGCAGTCAGGGCAATAAATAGCGACGACGCAATGACTGCTGATTGGTCGAGATTACCTTACGACCTTCTAGCCAGGATATCAGATCGCATAGTTAATGAAGTACCAAAGGTTAACAGGGTAGTTTATGATATTACCAGTAAGCCACCAGCGACTATAGAGTGGGAATAAATTTATGGCAACCATAAAAGAAAAGACGCGGCTCTTGATAAGAGAACAGCTCATTTTTCCAGTGGCAGAATGAGCTAATGATTCAATTTGTTTTTCGGACTTAGCCACAAAAAAGGAGGTAAAGATGAACGATTCTTTTGATGAAACAGATTTGACCCCTGAGGAGGAGGAGAGATTGGTTACAGAGGACGATTTGGACATGCTTCGTGAGGATTTAGTAGGCGAATTGCAGGCCATAAACCAATATCAGGAGCACATAGAAAGCTTAGGAAGCGAAGAAGCTATGACTTTACTGGAGCATATTATCGGAGAAGAGAAAGAACATGTTGCCGAGTTAGTTAAGTTGATTCAGAAATTCGACCTTGTTCAGGCTGATAAGTTTAAAGAGGTTTCATAGAATACAATAGCAAATAAGCCTGAAGTAAAGGAAGGGCAAACATGAGAAAGGGAACTAATAACCATTGAAAATAATGGTCATCGGTGGCGGGGGAAGGGAACATGCTCTAGCATGGCAAATAGCCCGAAGCTCCAAGGTGGAAAAGGTTTTTGTCGCACCAGGGAACGCAGGCACAGCACTTATAGCGGAAAATTTAGACATTCTTCCTACAGACATAAAAACCTTGGGCAAAATAGCCCAGGATAAAGGTATTGAGCTTGTAATCGTTGGCCCTGAAATACCGTTATCCTTAGGCATAGTAGATTATTTTGATAGCCAGGGCATCCCCGTTTTCGGCCCCACCAAAGCAGCTGCGCAAATAGAGTCAAGTAAAATCTTCGCCAGAAATCTAATGGTAAAATACCACATTCCCTGTTCTAAAGGAAGGTTTTTTTCTTCTTACGTTGAGGCACGCACATATCTTGAGCAGCAGCGACTACCTGTCGTTGTTAAAGCAGATGGATTAGCTGCTGGCAAAGGAGTGACTATAGCTAATTCTAAACAGGAAGCTGTTAAAGCTCTTGATGATATTATGAAGACAAGAACTTTTGGCTCCGCAGGAGATAAGGTGGTAATTGACGAATATCTTAGCGGCCGAGAGGTAAGCCTTATAGCTTTCACCGATGGCAAGACAGTACTACCAATGCTTCCTGCCTGTGACTACAAGAAGGTTTGGGACAATGACCAGGGGCCCAACACCGGTGGAATGGGGAGCTATAGCCCACCAGGATTTTTCCCTGCTGAACTTATAGAAAAAGCTACCAAGACCATTTTATTGCCAGCTGTAAGAGCAATGGCCAGTGAGGGAATTCCCTATAAAGGAGTGCTGTACGCTGGATTAATGTGCACCGATGAAGAACTTTTTGTGCTGGAATTTAATTGCCGCTTTGGCGACCCTGAGACACAAGCCCTTTTACCTCTTCTAAAAACCGATTTTGTAGACATACTCTTGGCGGTAATTCAAGGCAATCTCAACCAAATTAAGATAGAATGGATCTCTGGAGCCTGTGTTGGAGTAGTTATGGCCTCTGCTGGCTACCCAGGCAGCTATAAGAAGGAATTACCAGTAAGAGGTTTAAACGAAGTGGATAAAGATTTGCTGATTTTCCATGCAGGAACAAGATTAGGCAATGATGGAATAGTCTATACTAACGGTGGGCGAGTGCTTAATCTAGTAGGCACTGGCAAAAATATGGCCGAAGCCAGAGGAAAAGTTTATAGCAATATCCCCAAAATCTATTTTGAGGACTGTCAATACCGTAAGGATATTGCTCTCAGGGAGGTAATTTAAATGGCACTGGTAGGTATTGTCATAGGCAGTAAAACAGACAGAGACATAATTAAATCTACGACTAATATGCTGGAGCAGTTAGACATTAACTATGAACTTTCCGTCATCTCAGGACATAGAAATCCCGATAAACTAAGAAAATATGGTTTAGAAGCAGAGAAGAGAGGTTTTGAAGTTATCATTGCAGCTGCTGGCAAGGCTGCTCACCTTCCCGGTATTCTAGCTAGCTGGACAACATTGCCAGTAATTGGTATCCCTCTGGCTATCGGCGAGCTTAATGGCATAGATTCCTTGTTCTCCATAGTCCAGATGCCCAGCGGAGTTCCAGTGGCCTGCGTTGGTATTGGCGCCAGTGGAGCCAAAAACGCTGCCTTGCTCGCTGCTCAAATTCTAGGTGTAAAGTATACAGAAATAAGAAGAACATATCTCAAATATAAAGCAAGCCTGGCGGAGGGATAATATGATTGAGCGTTATTCACGACCCCGAATGAAGAAAATATGGTCCGAGAAAAACAAGTTTGACCAATGGCTCAAAGTAGAAATTGCCGCTTGCGAAGCTTGGGCAGAATTGGGCAAGATTCCAAAGGAAGCTATGCCCAATATAAGAAAAGCTAACTGCAATCTGGAGCGCATGGCTGAAATTCTCAAGGTGACCCACCATGATGTAACTGCCTTTCTTAGTTCAGTCGCTGAGAGCCTTGGTGAAGAATCCCGCTTCATTCATCTTGGGCTTACCTCCTCAGATATTATGGACACTGCCCTAAGCCTTCAGCTAAAAGAAGCTACTAACATCCTGGAACAAGATACTACCGAATTTATTACTGCGCTGAAAAATAAAGCTATAGAGCATAAACACACCATCATGATGGGACGGACTCACGGCGTTCATGCCGAGCCAATTACTCTTGGGCTGAAGATAGCTCTGTGGGTCGAAGAGATGAAACGCAATGCCCAAAGGTTAACTGCGGCTAAAAAAGCTATTTCAGTAGGTAAGATATCTGGGGCAGTAGGCACTTACGCCACTGTGCCTCCCCAAGTCGAGAAAATAGCCTGCGCCAGGCTAGGACTTAGCCCAGCTCCAATATCAAGCCAGATAATTCAACGTGACCGCCATGCTCAGTTTATGACTACCTTGGCCATCCTAACTGGCTCTCTGGAAAAAATCGCCACTGAGATCAGAAATTTGCAAAGAACTGAAATCCTGGAGCTTGAAGAGCCTTTCCAAACAGGGCAAACAGGCTCTTCAGCAATGCCCCATAAAAGAAATCCCGAGCTTTGTGAGCGTATCTGTGGCCTCGCTAGACTAGTAAGAGGATATGCATTAACCTCCATGGAAAATATTGCCTTATGGCACGAGCGTGATATCAGCCATTCCTCTACAGAGCGCATCATTTTACCAGATGCTTGTTTGGTAATAGACTATGCCTTTTCCCTCCTGACCCCCATAATAAAAGACCTTAACGTCTACACCGATAATATGCGACGGAATCTTGAACTCACTCGCGGTTTAGTTTTCTCCCAAAGAGTGCTCCTGGCCTTGATAAACAAAGGAATAAGTCGGGAGCAAGCTTATAGATTGGTACAAAACAACGCCATGAAAGCCTGGCAAGGAAAAGAGAGTTTTCTAAGCTTACTGGAGGCAGATGAAGAAATATTGGCTCATTTATCCAAACCTGAGCTAGCATCCCTATTTGACTATAATTACTATCTGAAATACGTGGATACTATTTTTGAACGCCTGAAATTAAACAAAGCACCGAGAAGCATATAATCTTCATCTATTCAAATCTCACAACGTGGTAAGTGGTATTCCTAGAGAGCAAACTA
>CAZDXE010000015.1:0-23899 GCA_964509565.1 uncultured Dehalococcoidales bacterium
TCCGTATTCATGATCTTCTCACCCCCTCTCTATTTTCACTAACTCTTTTATTATACCTCTTTCAGTGACGATAATGCTTATGTAATCATGGGGAGCCTTCATACTTCGTGTCAAATTATTTAACTAGCTAAGCCAATTACAGGTTGTTGAATCATAATAAGGTCGTAGCGAATGAGGCGATAATTTTTTGTATGGGTTAACCTGTTAGGTTTTTCCTTTCATGGCGTAAGTTTCATACAACCTGGCTAATTTAGCATCGCTACTTCTCTTGAGCTCAGCGGGATTTAATCTGAGGTAGATATTCTTTACCTCATCTCGGATTTGCCCCAATTCCATCTCAATAAGAGACTTGAGCCTCTGCCCACAAGGATAGTCAAGGGTTTCCCATATCCTGGCTTGACCTCCTTTACCCCTCTCTACTTGATTTAATACCACCAACCTCATCTGTTCTTTCCTGTTCAATGTCACTATCTCCTTCATGGGTGACATTTTCCCTGAACAATTAGATGCTGACAAGATTGTAGAACATGAACAGAGTTTGTGCGGGCTGCTAGTGAGGTGCTAGTGTCTAGCGGTTGGGCCTTCCCAGGTATTTTTCTACTATCGCCATGGCGCAAAATTTGCCGCACATACTGCATGTTTTTTCGCTTGTAGGAATTTTGCTGTGGGTTTTTTGCGAAAACTCTGGGTCTAAAGACAATTTGGCTTGGGTTGCCCAATCGAGATTCTTGCGAGCTCTGGACATTTCTTCGTCCCATTCTTTGGCGCCTTTTATGCCCTTAACGATGTCACCGGCGTGAGCAGCTATGCGAGAAGCTATTACCCCTTGTTTTACATCTTCCGCGTCGGGGAGTGAGAGGTGCTCTGTGGGGGTAACATAACATAAAAAATCTGCGCCAGCGGCAGCAGCGATGGCGCCCCCAATAGCACCGGTAATATGGTCGTAGCCAGCACCTACATCAGTTACCAGTGGCCCTAAGACATAGAATGGTGCTTTGTGACATAGGTTTTTTTCTAATTGAACATTGCTAGCTATTTGATCCAGTGGTAGATGTCCTGGTCCTTCTACAAAAACTTGGACTCTAGCTTCTCTAGCGCGTTTTACTAATTCACCCTGGATGATTAGCTCCTCGATTTGAGCTCTGTCGGTGGCATCAGCAATGCTTCCCGGGCGTAGGCCATCGCCCAAACTCAGGGCAAAATCATACTTATGAGCTAAATCTAGTAGGCGGTCATAATATTGATATAGGGGATTTTCCTCCTCGTTATGTAGCATCCAACCGGTGATAAAAGCACCACCTCGAGAAACTATGCCAGTTGTTCTACCTTGTCTTTTTAGTCGTGCTACAGATATCTGAGTTACACTACAATGGACAGTCATGAAATCAACGCCGTCTTTAGCTTGTTCTTCAATCACCGCAAAAATTTCATCAGTAGTCATGTTCACGATAGTTTCGTGTTTCCCTATAGCTTCAATTCCGGCTTGATAGATAGGCACGGTCCCTATGGGCACTGTGCTGAAGGCTATGATGGCTCTTCTGATCGCCGAAATGTCACCCTCAGTGCTCAGGTCCATAATTGTATCGCTGCCAGAGTCAATAGCAGCTTGTACTTTCTTAAGTTCTGTATCTAAGTTACAGAAATCTGACGATGTGCCTATATTGGCATTGACTTTGGTTTTTAGCCTCTTGCCTATGCCGCAGGGGATTAAATTTTTGTGATTGGGGTTGGCTGGAATTACGATTGTGCCTTCAATCAAACCTTGTAGAATATAATCTATTTCCGCCCCTTCTTTTTCCGCTACATGTTTTACCTGGGGTGAAATAATGCCGTTTTGAGCTAATTCTATTTGAGTCATTCTGTATAGATTTTTTATATATAAACTTATGGTGCAAATCTAACATAGGGTAGTGTCGGATTCAAGTTTGTGATACTTGGGTAAATCAACTGAATGCAACGAGATGCAAAAGTTCTTGCTCTAAAAAACACTTTACATCCTTTCAGGAGTGGTCATGCCCATAAGAGAGAGAGCCTTGGCTAGAACAATCTGCGTTGCATTGACTAATTTGAGTCGTGCTTTGCTTAGTGCCTCATCTTTGGAAACTACTCTGCACTGCTTGTAAAAACTGTGGAAAGCAGTGGCCAAATTTTGAGCATAGTAGGGCAAGTGGTGAGGTTGCAGTGTATTTGATACCACCTCTATTATTTCGGGTAGGAGGATTAAGCGGCGAATCAGGGTCAATTCAGGCTCAGTAGTGAGTAAAGAAACGTCGCCCTGGCTATAGTCAATTTCCATTTGCTTAGCTAGACGGAGAATACTGGCAATTCGGGCGTGGGCATATTGGATATAGTAGACAGGGTTATCTACTGATTGTTTTTTAGCTAATTCTATATCAAAATCCATCTGGCTGTCAGCGGAACGGGAAAGGAAGAAGAAGCGGCAAGCATCTGCACCCACCTCACTAACCAGTTCATTTAGGGTGATAATATCGCCACTACGTTTAGATATCTTGATTGTTTCTTTGCCACGTCGTAATGTAACCAGTTGGCAAATTACTATTTTGAGCTGTTCTGGGTCTTTTCCTAAGGCTTTGATTGCTGCTTTCATTCGGGGAACGTGTCCTTGATGGTCAGCGCCCCAAATATCTATTACGGTATTGAATTTTCGCTCCAGAAACTTGTTGTAATGATAAGCGATGTCGGAGGCGAAGTAAGTGGGAGAACCATCGCTACGCACTAGCACGTTATCTTTATCTTCACCTAATGCACTGGACTCAAACCAGATAGCGTTGTCTTTCTTAAGTATATAAGCTCCTTTTTGTAATAATTTCATTGCTTGTTGGTATTGCTTATTGCGGTAGAGGCTTTTTTCGCTAAACCAAGTATCAAATTCAACGTTTATTAATTGGAGATCTTGTTTGATCTCCTCTATCATTTTGCTGACTCCAATTTCACCTAACTGCGAGGCGGCCTCCTCTTGTGGTAATGTCAAAAATTTGTTGCCTTCCTCCTTTATAATTTCCTTTGCCAGGTCAATCATGTAATTACCTAGATAGCCATTGGTTGGCATACTAATTTTGTTATCCAGATATTGTTGATAGCGAGCATAAAGAGAATGACTAAAGATGTTTATTTGGTTACCAGCATCGTTTAGTAGATATTCCCTTTCTACAGAATAACCAGCGGCAGCGAGAGTATTAGCCAGAGTACTACCTAGGACAGCGCCACGGCCATGACCCACATGAAGAGGTCCAGTGGGGTTGACGCTAACGAACTCAATTTGGACTTGCTTGCCTTTGCCTAGAGTGAGATTAGCGTATGATTTACCAGCGGTTAAGATTGAATCTATTTGTTTGGCTAGCCAGTCATTGCTCAAGGTGAAGTTAATGAAACCCGGCGAAGCGACAAAGAACTTGTCGATTTCTGGAGGAGGCAATATGTGCTCAGTTATTCTTTTAGCTATAGTTAGAGGAGGCAGCTTCATTGTTCGAGCTAGCTTTAGGGGAAGCCCCGAGGCGAAGTCTCCATGTTCGGGGTTTTGAGGATGTTCAATAATTACCTCAGGTAGTGTTACGGGAACCAAGCTGTTCTCTCGTTGTGCTTTAATTACTGCTTGTTGCAGACAAGTAACTAATTTTTCCTTAACCATTAACTCCATTCAACCTCTTTTGGCCACACTGTAAACAAGCGCTGTTTCAGAAGGTGGTATTCAGGTTTTTCCCAATCAGTTTCTTTTTCGAAAAGGTTTATTGCTTCTTGGCGGGCTAGTTCCAGAAGATGTAAATTCGATAGTTTTGCTACCTTAAGGTCAGGCATACCACTTTGATGTGTGCCAAAGAATTCTCCAGGGCCTCTTAATTCGAGGTCTTTTTGAGCTAAGATAAAGCCATCATGAATTTCTTCCATTAACTGGAGGCGATTTCTTACTTCAGGTGAAAGTTTTCCTGGAATGAGTATACAATAACTTTGTTTTTTATTTCTGCCTACTCGCCCTCTAAGTTGATGAAGTTGTGATAGTCCAAAATGGTCAGCACCTTCCACTAGTATGATTGTGGCGTTAGGTATATCAATTCCAACTTCTACTACTGAAGTTGATACTAATATATCAATTTTCCCTTCCTGGAAACGTCGCATTGCTGTTTCTTTGTCACCAGGGGGCATTCGGCCATGGAGTAATCCTAATTTCAAATCAGGGAAAACCTCTTTGGACAGATGTTTATATTCAGTTGTGGCGGCTTTTGCCGCAAGTACATCCGATTCTTCAACCAAAGGGCAAATAGTGAAGGCTTGGTTGCCCTTGGCGACTTGACGTCGCAGGAAATCGTAGGCTTTTTTTATGTATTGTGGCTCAAGGAGTCTTGTTTTTACTTCCTGCCGCCCCGGTGGTAATTCGTCAATGGTTGAAAGGTCAAGGTCGCCATAAAATGTTAGTGCCATGGTTCGCGGAATGGGTGTGGCAGTCATAACCAATATGTGAGGATTGAAACCCTTTTGGCGCAGTTTCTGGCGTTGTAGAACACCAAAACGTTGCTGTTCGTCTATAATCGCTAGCCCCAGCTTGTAAAATTCCACTCCTTTTTGAATGATGGAGTGGGTGCCAATTACAATGTTAATTTCCCCTTGCTTAATTCTGCAATGCAAATCCCTCTTCTCGTTATCAGTGAGACTGCCAATGAGCAGTGCTATGGTAAGTGGTTGTGAGAGGAATCCTGTATAACGTTTAATATTATTACTTATCTCTTCTCTCTGGACACTGGCTTTGGATAAATAATTACAGATGCTGTTGAAGTGTTGTTCGGCCAACACCTCGGTAGGTGCCATTAGCACCCCTTGATAGCTGTTGGCTGCCGCTATTAGTAAAGCCAGAGTAGCGATTACAGTTTTGCCGCTACCTACTTCCCCTTGGAGAAGGCGTGACATAGCCCTGGGTTGATTGAGGTCGTTTAGAATCTCTCCTAAGACTCGTTCCTGTGCTCCGGTCAGAGTGAAGGGTAAACAATGCAAGAATGCATCAATAACCTCCTGATATATATTAAAACTATTGGATGGTTGGTTTTCCTGCCAATCCCGCTTTCTGACTAACACGCCTAGTTGAAGTAAAAATAGTTCATCGAAAGCTAGTCTCTCTTTTGCTCTTTCTGCCATCAAGTGATCGCCAGGATAGTGAATTTGAGCAATTGCTTCTGGGAGGTCTAATAATTGACATCTGGTTTTTATTTCTGAAGGGAGGAAATCGCTTATTTGCCATATCCAACCATCAATAGCCTCTTTTGTCCATTTCCTCACTTGCCGGGGATACAAACCTTGTGTGAGTGGATAAATGGGAACCAGACGACCAGTGTGGAGTAGTTCTTTTTCTTCAAATATCTCCCATTCGGGAGATTCAAAAACATTTCGCCCTTTGAATGAACAGACAATGCCGCTGATTGCCACTTTAGCATTAGTAGGAAATTTTTTAGCTAGATAAGGTTGATTGAACCAAACTACTCTGATGTTTCCTGTTTCATCACCCACGATTGCTTCAGTGCCTCGTCGGTTGGCGAAAGTAGCTATCCTGGCTTGCCATATTATACCTATAATGGTTTGCTCTTTTCCCTCTTCAAGTTCAGCGATAAATTTTCTCTGACTATAATCTACATATCTCCGAGGGAAGAAATAAAGTAAATCATGCAGGGTCTTTACGTTTAGTCGAGCGAATTTACTAGCCGTGGTTGGCGCAATGCCCCTGATAGTAGTTATGGGCGAATCTAATGTATCGCTTTTCTTCTGGGAATGGGAGTTAACTGTTTTTGCTCTTACATTGTTCCTCGTTCTTGAGTGGGGGGAGGATTTGAGGGTATCTTGTTTTGCTTTTTCTAACTTATTTATCCAATCGAAGATGCGCATAATCCATTTCTTGCGTTGAGCCACATTACAGGAGCCATAATTGGAATTAGCTAAGTTTAACTCGTCGAATTCAGCTAAGAGCTGCTGGTTGCTTATGCCTTGTCTGATTCGGTCTGCTTGTTTATGAAAGTATCTATCCAGGCTACCGAGTACCGCTTTGTCGCTGTAGCCTTTTTTGCGCTCTAATTCAAGAATTCTCCGCAATGAGTTAATAGTTTCCATTCTGTGAAGCTGCCACTAGGTTATCAAGAAGTAGCACTTATAGGATAACACATTCTTGCTTCAAGAATGGAGATGGATGGAGAAGCGAATCTTAGGGAGTTTGGGATTATTCCAGTGAGATTATGTAGTTGTAGTGAGGTTGATTGCCGCGAACTACTTCAATCTCTGTTTGGTATTTATTACGAATTCTCTGTGCTATATCCTCAGCTTCGGTAGGTTGAGTTTCAACTCCGTAATAAATTGTTACCATTTCTGTCTTTTCAATATCTGCTTTCGTTAGAGATTCGAAAATAATATCTGATATATCATTTGTGTTGTTGCTACTGACTATTAAATTTTCATCATTTAGGATAGCAATAAACTGTCCTTCCTTTATCTTCTGACCATTGATTTGTGTCCCGCGCACTGCTTTAGTGATTTCTATGGTTTGTACTGTTGATATTGCTTGTTCCATGGTTTGTGAATTTTGCTCTAGACTCATTTCATAGTTGAAAGCGAGAAGTGCTGCGATGCCCTGGGGGACAGTCTTAGTAGGGATTACCTTTACTTCCTTTGGGGATAAAGATTTGACTTGAGAGGCTGTTAGAATGATATTTTTGTTATTGGGCAATAAAATAATATTATCTGAAGGCGCTGATTCTACAGCTTGCAGTAACTCACGCACGCTGGGATTCATTGTCTGTCCTCCGGGAACAATAATTGTGGCGCCCAGGCTATTAAATACCTCAAAGAGGCCGTCGCCTGAGGTGACTACTACTATGGCGGTGCCGATCTTGGGTGCTCTCTCTTTCTGTGCCTTGATAAATTCTGCGTATTGGTCGTCCATATTATCAATTTTTACTTGATGTAATGTACCTAAATGGGTAGCATAATCAAGAATTTCGCCTGGGTTAAGGCTGTGTATATGAATCTTGAGCATGGAACTATTTCCGGCGACAATTACGGATTGTCCTTTATTCCTTAACTTTTTCCCGACGTTGCCCGAGTTGAGCTTTTGCCCCTCCAGTAGAAATTCTATGCAATATCCGTAGGGCGCTTCTATCTCAATTGTGGGTGTTAACTTAGGAGTTAATGGCGGGCTAGTTGCAATTAATTGAGGTTCCTGGTATTGCAGTTCATCTGTTTTTTTCTTAAGGAAGTGAAGAGCGCCATCCAGAAATACATATAAGCCCTGTCCGCCGGCGTCTACCACTCCTGCTTCTCGTAATACTGGCAATAAATCAGGCGTCCGAGCTACTGAATCCTTAGCTTCATCGGTGGCGCTTTCCATTGCTGATAGTAAACTTTCAGAATTTGTTTTGGTAGTTTCTTTGGCAGCTCTAGCGGCGTCTCGAAGCACTGTCAGCATAGTGCCTTCTACTGGGTGTACAATTCCTTCATAGGCAGCTTGTGAGGCCTCAACTAGCGCTAGCGCAAAATCTTTGCCATTGAAGGAACTTTTGCCTTCCAGTCCCTTGGCTAGGCCTCGCCAGAATTGTGACAGAATAACTCCTGAATTACCTCGAGCTCCCATCAAGGCGCCATGGGCTATTGATTTGGCTATTGAGGAGGCGGTGCTATCTGTGTTTTGTTTTGCCTCTTCTATGGCTGAGTGCATGGTAAGCAGCATGTTGGTTCCAGTATCACCATCAGGGACAGGGAAAACATTTATTGCATTGATTCCTGAAACGTTTTTCTCTAACCATGCAGTGCCAGCGGCGAGCATTTCTTTCAATGTTTGGCCATTGGCTAAGCTAGTTTGCATTTTTCCTCTTTTGCCTAATATGGTGTTCGCTGGTATAATAGCCAAAATAAGATTTGTAGTAAAGGAAGAGTGGAGATTTCTTGTGAAGTGTGATATTTGTGGTAAAAGAGTTCAATTCGGAAATAGCGTAAGTCATTCTAAGAAGCGTGTCAAGCGGCGCTGGTTGCCCAATATTCATCGAGCTACTATCGTTGCTGATGGTGAGAAGAGGAAAGTTAACATTTGTACCAGGTGTCTGCGCACTCAGCATAAAGTTGCTCCTTAGTTGACTGCCTTCCTGATTTTTTGCAGTGCCTGATCTATTCCTTCTTTAGCCTTAAATATACTGGTTCCAAGCACCAAAGTATTAGCCCCTGTTTTAATTATCTCTGGTGCATTATTGATGGTGATACCTCCATCCACTTCGAGCTCAGTAGTTAAATTTTTGTTGTTACGTATGTTGCGTAAGCGGCTTATCTTATCTAATGTTTCGGGGATGAAAGTTTGCCCACCGAAACCGGGTTCAACACTCATAATAACAATCAGATCAACTTGAGTCATAATTTCGTCTAGTAAGATTAAGGGGCTAGCTGGATTTAAAGCTACTCCTGCTCTCATGCCAAATTTCTTGATCAATTGAATTGTTTGGTGGAGGTGAGAACAAGCTTCGACATGTACGGTGATGATATTAGCGCCGGAATCGGCAAATCGGGAGATATGACGCTCGGGTTGCTCTATCATCAAATGGACATCTAGAGGCAAGTGTGTCCAGCTACGGAGTGAGGCGACTACTGGAGCACCTATGGTTATGTTGGGCACGAAATGGCCATCCATGACATCAATGTGGATGTAGTCAGCTCCTGCTTTTGTTGCTTCAGCCACTTGTTTCCCAAGCTGGGCAAAATCGGCGGAAAGAATTGAAGGTGCTATCTTGATATGACTATTCATTTTTATCCCTCGGAACGAGATTCTTTATTCCAGTTCGTTCCATTTAAAATCTCTCTTGCTCTGGTTAATGAAGTTTCCACTTGCTGTGGAGATGTGCCACCAATAACATTTCGAGCAGCGATAGATGAGCTTAAAGTGATGTCATATACGTCTTCCTTGAAGAGCGGGGAAAAATTGTGATACTCACCTAAGCTAAGTTCATGGAAGCTTTTATTGTTGTTTATAGCATGTCTGCTGAGTTTGGAGATTACACTATGTGCTTCTCGGAAAGGCAAGCCTTCCTTTACCAGATAGTCAGCCAGATCAGTAGCCAAAATGTAATCCTTTTTAATGGCTTCGCGGACATGCTTTACATTGACTTTAATTGTTTTTATCATTTCGGCAAATATTGCTAGAGTAGAATGTAGTGTATCCACGGTGTCAAAAAGCCCTTCTTTATCCTCCTGCATATCTCGATTATAAGCTAAAGGTAGAGCTTTCATTGTGGTAAGGATAGCTATTAGGTGGCCATATACTCGTCCGGTTTTTCCTCTGGCTAATTCAACTACATCAGGGTTTTTCTTCTGCGGCATGATGCTGCTGCCTGTGGTATAGGCTTCACCGATTTCTATAAAGCTGAATTCGGCTGATGACCACAGTATAATCTCCTCCGCTAAGCGTGAAAGGTGCATCATGGTGATTGCAGCACAAGATTCGTATTCTATTATAAAATCCCTATCAGAAACAGCATCAAGGCTATTAGTACTTACTTTGCTAAACCCCAGCTCCCGGGCAACGAATTCCCTGTTTATAGGATAAGGAACGCCGGCTAAAGCACCACTACCCAGAGGGAGTACCTCAGTGCGCTTGAGGCAATCATATAACCTTTCTTTATCTCGTTGAAACATCTCAAAATAAGCTAGCAGATGATGAGCTAAAAGCACCGGTTGAGCTTGCTGTAGGTGAGTGTAACCTGGCATAATGACGCTTTTATTTGTCTCAGCTAATTTAATAAGAGAAGATTGCAAGATTTTTAACTCATCAATGGTTTTTGAGATCTCCTCTTTAACGAAAAGACGTAAGTCTAGAGCTATCTGGTCATTTCTGGAGCGAGCGGTGTGGAGTTTACCAGCCACGTCGCCTATCTCTTCAAAAAGTCGTGCTTCGATATTCATGTGTATGTCTTCACGTTCAATTTTGAAGTGAAATTTTCCTTGCTCCATTTCTTTTTGGATTGAACTAAGTCCCGTGACTATAGCTGCAGCATCGTTTTTGGTTATTATTCCTTGTTTTTCAAGCATCTTAGTATGAGCAATGCTTCCTTTAATATCCTGATGGTATAATCGCTGGTCGAAGGGAATAGAGGCAACGTAATTTTGTGCCATTTTATTTTTATTAGCCTCCTTGCGAAGAAGATTGTGAGAGTGATTCATTTAAGTTTTCCTCAAACGTTGATGTAAAATCATGATAGTTTCTTCTACCATTTGTCAACTAAGTAGTGGTCTTTATTCCTGGTAGTGATTATGTACTTAGCTGATCGAAGGGTTAATTATATAATAACCAGCAGCGATTGTGCTAAACTAGAAAAAAGTATCATATTACAATGGCGAACCAAATTTCCTGTCATGTGGGAATAGTGAATTAGTGTTGGGGGGTAGAGGAGATGGAGTCTTCCTTGATGGATGAGAGTTAGGGAAATTGCCAGGTCAGTTTTACGATGTAATTGTAGTGGGGGCGGGGCCAGCAGGAAGCTATGCTGCCTGTGAGTTGGCTTCGTCAGGATATAGCGTGGCTGTTTTGGAACAGAAAAAAGCTGTGGGGGTTGATGTTTGTTGTACAGGGATAGTCAGCGCGGAGTGTTTTGATTCCTTTGGTGTTAACCCTGAGGTGATACTAAACAAGGTAAATTCAGCCAAGTTTTTCTCGCCCTCGGGGAAGTGCCTGAGATTGCAAGACAATAGAGTTCAGGCGTGTGTACTGGACCGAGCTTCTTTTGATCAAGCTATTGCCCGTAAAGCTCAAGCTATGGGCGCAAACTATCTCTTTTTGTCTCGGGTCACTGATGTCGTTCCAGAGAAGGATAAGGTACTAGTTGAAATTTCACACTATAGCTTAAGGGAAAGGCTTACCGCCAGAGCTGTGATTCTGGCTAATGGCTTTAACCCCAGATTGTCCCAGAAACTGAATCTAGGTAAAATAGAGCGTTTTGCCATTGGCGCTCAAGCGGAGGTAGAAGCTGATGATGTTAATGAGGTTGAGATATATTTTAACCAGCGGATAGCGCCAGGTTTCTTTGCATGGCTTGTGCCTACTTCAGCAAATAAAGTTTTAGTGGGACTCTTATCAATGTCTCATGCTAAGGTATATTTACAGAAATTTCTTCTTAGCCCTTTCTGTCAGCGCAGGATAGTAAGGCAAGAGGCCAAAATAAAACAAAAAGCGATGCCTCTGGGAACTTTGCCTCATAGTTATGGGAATAGGGTGCTGGTTATTGGTGATGCTGCTGGGCAAGTGAAACCGACTACTGGTGGGGGCATCTATTTTGGACACCTGGGTGCTAAAATAGCTGCTGAAGTGCTTGGCGAGGCTCTTAGCGATGGTGACTTGTCGGCGGCAAGGCTCTCGTGTTATCAGAGACAATGGAAAGCAAAAATGGGTAAAGAAATCTCCCTTGGCTACTGGACCAGGCGCGCTTACTTTAAGTTAAGCGACCGGCACGTGGAGAGAATTTTCAGCATGTTTGATTCTGGGGGCATAGCTAGAACTTTACTTGATTCCCCCAATTTATCATTTGATTGGCATAGCAGGTTAATTCTAGCTTCCTTGAGGCATGTCTTAGTTTATCCTTTGCGCAAAGCGTGGCATCTTTTTCACAAGGAGGTTAGCTTGTGACTCAGTCAAATTATCCTCCTCTGCATGTAGCTATTATTTTGGATGGCAATGGAAGGTGGGCAAAAAAGCGCCATTTACCCAGGCTTATGGGACATAAGGCTGGTGCAGATAACATCCGCCCAGTTGTCCGAATTTTTGCTAAGTATGGAGTAAAATACCTTACTTTATATGCCTTTTCCACCGAGAACTGGAAGCGTTCTAAAATCGAGGTTGCGGGGCTGCTCAATCTTTTGGCGAGGAAACTTGATACAGAAACCAAAGTTTGCCACCGGGAGAATATGAGGTTAATACATCTTGGCAGATTAGATAGACTGCCTCAGGAATTAAGGAAGAAGATGGAGGTAGCTATTGAACTTACTAAGAATAACACTGGTATTGTAATTTGCCTTGCTTTTGATTATGGTGGCCGTGACGAAATTGTGCAGGCGATTAGGCGTATCGTCAATGCTAATGTTCCTGATAGTAAGATAGATGAAGTTGCAGTTGGCCAATATCTTTATACCAATGGCGTTCCTGACCCCGACTTGCTTATACGAACTGGTGGCGAGGTTCGACTTAGCAACTTTCTCTTATGGCAGACTGCTTATAGCGAACTTTATTTCACTCCAGTGTTATGGCCTGATTTTGGCCCAAAAGAGATTGAGGAAGCCCTTTCTGAATACAAGCGCCGTGAGCGTCGTTTTGGTAATGCATGAGAGTTTGGGTTGTAGCTGTGTTACCAAAACGACGCTCACATATTAGTAATAGCAGCAAAAAGCTCAGCGGCGCCTGCGACGCAGGGAAATGAGCCACATTATTGCGATTACACTGAAGAAAGGCGATATATGGATTCCAGCGCTGGTGTTCCTTGGGACGATGATGGTAGAGGATTTGTCAGAGGATTCCACTTTGCTTATAGATTTGTCTTCAATTTCGTATGCCCCCAATTTTTTCCCTATGTATCTTTCTGGCATCCAACCTAAAGGGTTATTTCCGCCTGTAGCTTCGGCCCAAATCCAGCCTGAATCCCCATTGATGGATAGGCTTTGATTGGCTTTCTTATATCCGGGCAAATATACTAATGCTGCAGCATGGTCTGATGCTACCACTATAGCAGAACGAAATCCTGCTCCTTTGTACATGACAGCAAGTAAGATTGCATAATCCTCACAATCACCGTGAGCAAAACCCTTATCCTCAATAATAGTTATTAGTTCATCAGCGTTCTGAGCGAATTCCTGGAAACCAAATTGTTCTGCATCTGATCTATATTTAACCTTATCGCGGGCAAAGACAAAAACTTTTTCTGCTCTCTGGTGAAGATCAGGGTAATCCTTAGCAAATTGCTGGCCAATCTGGTAAGCCTTGTCAGCGTTTTCACCCAGGCTCTCGCCTGTGATAACAGGGCAAAATTCTGTTTCAGAATAAACTTGGAAAAATCCATCCTTGCCTATAGCACATGTACGGCAAAGATTCCAATCATCGAAAACCTCGTTACCCTTCTGGTAGAAGTTTGTTGATGACACTGCCAGGGTGGAAGTTGGTAGTATCGCTAGAAAAATTGATATGGGGACTAAGATGATTTTCAGATGCTTGAACATAGCGGTTTATAGGGGCATAGTTAGAGCACCATGGATTATTAAACCAAAGAAGAGCAGGTAGCCAAAGACATATATGCCTACTGCAATGGAGTTCTGCTCAACGCTCCCGAAAGGTATTTTGGGTGTCAATTTATCTATGATATGAAGCAAGGCTATACCTAAGAGAAGGCTGACGAAGAAGCTAATGGCTATTAACCCCAACCTTCTGGGGTCAATTAGGCTGTATAAGAGCCCTGTACCAACTATGATGGGGCCGGTTACCACACCGTGGATGACTAAACCTATTAAAATTGAGAAACCAGCTATAAATAGGCCTACCGAGATAGGGTTTTCCCCTATCCTCTCTCGTTGATGGATACCTGGAGTAAGTGCATCTAGAACTCTGATTCCAAGCCATGCCAGCAATATGCAGGTGAATGTCCAGATTACAACTCGAGCTACCCATAGTAGTACGATTACGTAAAAGCTGGTGCTTTGAACTATCCCATTCATAGTTATATTCCCCTTTCAGTGTATATCATATCCTTTATTATAAATAGTAATATCAAGCCTATCTTAAGCTAAGAATGTTTGCAAGCTTTGCCCCTCTTCCCATGTTTTGCAGTTAGCAGAAAAACTTGCAGCCTTAATTGTGTGAACCAGCGTGTCAGCTTTTATTGCCTTGGCGAAATATGCTAATCTCTAGATGTATTTTGTGTGGGGACCATGATGGCAAGAGTGGGCTCAAATAACGCAAGGGAAATCATGGCGGTGTAGAAAATGAGGTGTTGCCTGTGCGAGAATTAAAAATCTTAAGCTGGAATATTAATGGAATTAGGGCAGTGGAGAGAAAAGGCTTTTTGGATTGGCTAAAACAAGAATCTCCGGACGTTTTATGTTTACAGGAAACAAAAGTCCAACCTGAGCAAATCGGTTTTGAAATTCAGCATGTGCCTAGTTACTATACCTATTGGAATTTTCCAGAGAGGAAGGGTTATAGTGGGGTAGCTATTTTCACGAAAGAGAAACCAGACGATGTTGAAAATGGCTTTGGCATCAAGAGGTTTGATATGGAAGGTAGGGTCACGATTGCCAAATACCCGCAGTTCACCCTTTTTAATATTTACTTTCCTAATGGCAGGATGAACGATGAACGGTTAGGATATAAAATGGATTTTTATGATGCTTTTCTTGATTTTGCAACCTCTATTAAGGCGAGAGGTGAAAAACTCATTATTTGCGGTGATTTCAATACTGCTCATAAAGAGATAGATCTGGCCCGACCCCGAGAGAATGGAAATACCTCGGGATTTTTGCCTATAGAAAGAGCCTGGATGGATAAATTTGTAGCTTGTGGCTTTATTGATACCTTTCGTTATTTTGTCAAGGAGCCAAATTATTATACCTGGTGGAGTTTAAGGACAAGAGCCAGAGAGCGAAATGTAGGTTGGAGACTGGACTATATATTTGTAACTGAAGATCTATTAAATTTGGTTGTTGAAGCAAACATCTTATCTCGTGTAGCAGGTTCTGACCATTGCCCTGTGGGAATCAAATTATCTGTATGATGATTCAAGATTGCTTCGCTTCGCTCATAATGGGGGGATGGAGTTAACAATGGAAACCTTAATTCAATGTGACTTTGATGGCACCATTACGGAGAATGATGTTAGCTATTTCCTCTTAGATTCTTTTGCACAGAGGGATTGGCGAAGATTACTGCAGGAGTATGAAAAGCACAGGATACGTGTAGGTGAGTTTAACACTAGAGCATTTGGTATGGTTAAAGCCGACAAGCAAACGTTACTGGAGGCTATGAAAGGCAAGATCAAGATACGAGCTGGTTTTCAGGAGCTGGTAAGTTATTGTTCCATGAAGGGTTACAGGTTTGTTATCGTGAGCAACGGCTTGGATTTCTATATAGAGGCAATATTAAAAGAGTTGAGTTTGGAGAATATCGAAACACATGCAGCGCGAGCTTCGTTTTGCCCTGAAGGAATGGAAGTGCGATATGTAGGGCCTGATGGCAAGCAGTTAAGCGATGGCTTCAAAGAAGCTTACGTTAAGTTATTTCAGAAGCAGGGTTACAGGGTAGTATACATTGGTAATGGTGACTCTGATAGTTTACCTGCGAAATATGCCTACCAGGTTTTTGCCACAAGCGACCTGTTGACCTATTGCAGGAAGAATAACCTGGCGTGTGAGCCTTTTACTAAACTCACTGATGTTGTTAAAGCCTTAGAAATCTCGTAGCTGGTTTGGTTGGATGGTATGGAGAAAACCAGCATACTGAAGCGTGAGTTTCAATATCCCTGCAGTAACTTCTTTAATTGCTCTGGGTTGCTGCTTTTCAGCAGAGCTTCTTCTATAGTTACCGCATGAGTTTGCACCAGGGAAGCTAATGATTGATTCAATGTCTGCATGCCGTCTTTAGCACCAAGTTGCATAATGCTGGGCAATTCAAAGCTTTTGTTGGTGCGTATTAAGTTTCTTACAGGGGGGGTGACAATTAAGATCTCAAAGGCTGCTGTTCTTCCTTTACCTGTGGCTCGTGGTAACAGGGTCTGTGACAGCACTGCCTCCAACACCTGAGCTAGCTGTAACCTAATTTGGAGTTGGTGCTCGGGAGGGAAGGCGTCAATTATACGGTCAACAGTCTGGACAGTATCAACGGTATGCAGGGTACCCAATACTAGATGTCCTGTTTCGGCTGCAGTGATAGCTGTTTTTATAGTATCCAGGTCACGCATCTCACCCACGAGAATCACATCTGGGTCATGACGGAGAGCGTGCATCAGGGCACTGGCAAATGATTTAGTGTCATCCCCCAAATCTCGCTGTGCCATAATACACTTTTGGTTTTTATATAAGTATTCAATTGGGTCTTCAATGGTGATAACATTTTTTCTCTCATGCTCATTGAGATAGTTGATCATAGCGGCTAGAGTAGTGCTTTTGCCGCTTCCTGTAGGCCCTGTAACGAGAATAAGCCCTCTTGGCTTAAGAACGAGCTTCTTGCATAGTTGAGGTAATCCAAGCTTGTCGACGCTTGGGATTTCAATTGGTACACGTCGGAAGGCGATACTCATTGTCCCCCTCTGCTGCATCACATTGACGCGAAATCGAGCTAAATTTGGAATACTATAGGCAAAATCTAACTCCAGCTCTTGGTGGAAAACAGCCTGCTGGTTTTCGGTGGTAATTTGTTCGAAGGCCTCTTGAACATCTAGAGGGCTAATATGGGGTAAATCCTCCTGTGGCATGAGGCTGCCATCAATGCGCATCACTGGTGGCCCAGGGACCCGTATATGTAAATCTGAAGCATCCTTTTCTGTCATTGAACGAAGAAGTTCTTCTATTTTCATACCGACACCTCTAATATAATATATTTAATACTCACCTGCTCTTATCACAAGTGCACTGTTGAGTTAAAGGTCTTTAACTTGTTTTCTTTACTCATGCACTGCCTTTTTCCATCTTATGCGTAATCATTAACTATTTCTAGCATATACTCGTTACTTCTTGAATACAAGTGGGACTTAGCCGTGGGGATGCCAGGAATTCAATTCCAGACATGAGGTGTAGTAAAAACTGGTGTTAAAGAGGAGAGGGTACCGCGCGCTCCGCGTCCGCTTTGCTCGCAATGGTATCTTGTACTCAACAACAAGGGCGGTAAATAATGTGATTCTGGCTCTGTGGCGGTGAATAGTGAGATTAGGTGGGGCTATTAATTTCTTCTGCCTCGTAATCTTCTTATATAGAATTTTTTTCCTTGATATTCCGTCTCCAGGAGCTCATTCTCCTGGAGTAATTTTTCAACCACATCCCATTTTGCGTTGGCTTTTTTCAGAAACTCTGTAACGGCTTCCTCTCTCATGGGGTGTACCGAAGTAATGCTGAGCAAGTCATCTTCAACTTTGCCAGTAAAGGCGAAAGCGTTCCCTTCATAGCCGATTAAGTATTCCACATTGCTTACCTTCTGCTTAAAGAGCTGGTATGCTGTATTGATAGCCGACTCGCTTGCAACTTTCAGTTCCTTTTGTGCTGGTGGTCTTGTGGGGATAGAGAGGTAAGCTTTGCTAGGTTTTAGCCTTGCCACGAAAGTGGCGATCTTTTCAATTTCTTCATGGCTATCATTAATATCTTGAATAAGCATAGTCTCCGTTGTTAATTCGCCTTTAAAGGTGCTGGCAAATTGGAGCATCCCGTCTAAAATTGTTTTCAACTCTAATGATTTGTGTCCTCTGTCAACTCTATGCCAGGTTTTCTCGCTTATGGCATCCACTTTTAGTGAAACCCAATTTGCTTTTCCTAAATCATTTCTAACGTCCTCTCGCCAAACGAGGGAAGCGTTTGTAATAACTGCGATTTTAATGCCTAATGGTTTTAAAAGCTCAATTTCCTTACCCAGATTAATATCCAAAGTGGGTTCACCGTCAGGGACGAAAGCTAGGTAATCTATTGGCTCTCCTTTGTCCCTGGCTTCTCGAACCTTATGTTTTACATCCTGGGCTATCTCTTCTGCTTTATAGAAATTCTCTCGCTCAATCTGCAGTTTTATGGTATTCCCAAGCTGGCAATAAGCACAAGAATAAGTGCATACTTTAGGCGGGATATTGTTTATTCCTAAGCTGTGTCCTAATCTTCGAGAGGGAACTGGTCCAAAAGCCTTCATATTCCAAGCTAAAAATTATCAAAATTGCTGGTCTGTAGTTGAGCCAGTGATAATTTTCACAATCCTAGCTCTGAAGCGATGTTTTTCATTGATTCAATGCCCAAAGAGGCGAATTCTTCTAATTCCATCCCGAGTTGTCGGCATTGAGCCAATTGTTCTCTATTAACCCCAGCAGCAAATCTTTTCTCATGGAGACGCTTCATCACTGATTTAGTACTTAATCCATTGAGTTTATTGGGGCGGATCAGGGCGCAGGCGGTGATAAACCCGCCCAGGGGGTCAGCGCAGAAAAGTGCTTTATCTAATTTTGTTTCTCGGGGAATGCCATGAGCTTCATTGTGACACATGATGGCGTGAGCCATTTTTTCGTTGGCACCGAGTTCTCGTGCTATGTCGGCCCCTAGTTTACTGTGGCTTTTGGGGTCACCTTCAACTAATTCTACGTCTATGTCATGAAGAAGGCCTGTAAGCCCCCATTCGTCCTCGTTTTCCTCCAATTTCTTAGCCAGGGCACGCATAATGGCTTCGGTGGCTAGCATATGCCTTATCATGTTTTTATCCTGGACATTGGCTCGAATGGAATCAAGCGCTTCTTTTCTGGTTACCTTTGTGCTCATGATAATATTCCTTCCTTTTCCATAGTATATCATATAGATATTGGCCGGTGGAGGAGTTTTTCCTGTGGGATATTTCTTCAGGTGTGCCGGTGGCCACGATGTAGCCACCTTCGCTGCCGGCTCCAGGGCCAAGGTCGATAACCCAATCGGCATTTTTGATTACATCAAGATGGTGCTCAATTACAATTACACTGTTTCCGTAGTCTACCAGGCGTTGTAGTACTTGTAAAAGGCAAGCAACATCTGAGAAAGAAAGGCCTGTGGTGGGTTCATCAAGTATGTACAGGGTTTTACTTGTGGGGCGACGGGATAGCTCGGTGGCCAGCTTTACGCGTTGCGCTTCGCCTCCAGATAGAGTGGGCGCTGGTTGCCCTAGGCAAATATACCCCAAACCAACGTTTCTGAGCGTTTCCAGTTTCCTTTTCACTGTAGGAAAGTGGTTGAAGAAGGGCAACGCTTCATCTACTGGCATATTCAGGATTTCGGCGATATTTTTCCCCTTGAAACGAATTTCCAGTGCTTCGCGGTTATATCTTCTTCCTTCACATACTTCACAGGGGACAGTGACATCAGGCAGAAATTGCATTTCAATTTGGACATACCCTGCTCCCTGACAGGCTTCACATCTTCCTCCCTTGACATTGAAGGAAAATCTTCCTGGAGGATAGCCGCGCATTCTGGCTTCAGAAGTCTGAGCAAATAAATCCCGAATTGGAGTGAATGTTCCTGTATAGGTAGCGGCATTACTCCGCGGAGTACGACCAATTGGAGACTGGTCGATATTAACTACTTTATCGATGTGTTCAGTGCCGATAATGCTATCACACTTGCCTGGTGTTTCTTTGGCTCGATAAAGAAGTCTGGCCAGGTTTTTATACAGGATTTCATTAATCAGAGAACTTTTGCCGCTTCCAGAAACACCAGTGATACAGACAAAACTGCCTAAAGGTATGTGAACATCGATATTCTTCAAGTTGTTTTCTTTAGCACCTTTGATTATTAGCTCCTTACCTGAATTGGGGCGACGTTGCTGTGGCAAGGGGATTTGCTTTGCCCCGCTGAGGTATTGTCCTGTTATTGACTGGGGACAACCCATGATATCTTTTAATGTCCCCGTGGCGACAATCTCTCCTCCCTGCTTGCCGGCTCCTGGACCCATGTCGATGATGTAATCAGCAGCTTTCATCATGGCTTCATCGTGCTCTACAATGATTATGGTGTTGTCTAAATCTCGAAGGCGTTTCAGTGTTGTTATGAGGCGAGAGCCATCAGCGGGGTGCAAGCCTACTGTGGGCTCATCACAGATGTAAAGCACGCCAGTGAGCCCGCTGCCGATTTGAGTAGATAGGTGGATTCTTTGTGCCTCACCGCCACTTAGAGTTGATGAATGGCGATCTAGTGTTAGGTAATTTAAACCTATGTCTCTGAGGAAACGCAAACGGGCGTGAATCTCTTTGATAATCTGATTGGCTATGCTAAGCTCACGTGGGCTAATCCGGTCAGGTAGCCGTTTTACCCAGTACAAGGCTTCTGTAACAGATAGAGCAGCAATATCCATAATGTTTCTGCTGTCGATGGTAACAGCCAGCGATTCTGCTTTGAGTCTTTTGCCATGACATGTGAGGCAAGGATGGGACGACATATACCTTTCAATATCAATTCTGACACTATCGGAATCTGTTTCGCGATAACGGCGTTTCAGATGGGGTAGTACGCCTTCAAAGTTTGTGTAATACTGGCGTGCCCTGCCCAGGTGGTCTTTGTATGTGATTAAAAGAGCCTCACCGTCATTGCCGTAGAGAATTAGTTGAAGCTGCTCTTGAGTTAGATTTTTAACTGGCGTAGATAGAGAAAAGCCATAGTGCTGAGCTAGAGATTGAAGTATGCTGCTGTACCAGGTACTCATTGTGCCATTTCGTGACCAGGGTTGAATCGCTCCTTCAGCCAAGCTGAGTTCTTTGTCACTGAAGACAAGGTTGGGGTCAATCTCTAGCTTGCGGCCCAGTCCTGTGCAGGTGGGGCAAGCACCATGAGGGCTGTTGAAACTGAATGTTCTGGGTGCAATTTCTCCCAAGCTAACATTACAATAGACACAAGCGAAATGCTCCGAGAAAAGCAGTTCTTGGTTTTGATTTTCTCCGCTTCGCTCAGGATGGGGGTTGAGGATAGAAATGAGCACAGCGCCAGTTCCCAGTTTCAATGCTGTTTCCATGGAATCAGTGAGCCTTGTAGCATTTTCACCTTTCTCTATCTGCAAGCGATCAACCACTGCCTCTATATTATGTTTTTTGTTTTTGTCCAGGTGAAATTCCTCGGAAAGGTCATAGATTTGCCCGTCAACCCGAACTCTGACAAATCCTGTTTTTTGTAAATCCTGGAATATTCGTTGATGTTCGCCTTTGCGATCTTTGATTATTGGAGCAAGAATCATAATCCGGCTCCCTGCAGATACTTCCTGGACAGCATCCACGATTTGCTGTACTGTCTGGCGGGAGATCTCGCGTCCACATTTAGTACAATGTGGATGACCAATGCGAGCGAAGAGAAGGCGCATGTAGTCATAAATTTCGGTCATAGTACCCACGGTAGAACGTGGGTTATGTGGAGGTCCTTTTTGGTCGATAGATATGGCGGGGCTGAGACCCTCGATATAATCAACATCGGGCTTTTCCATTTGCCCTAGAAATTGGCGGGCATAGGCAGAAAGTGATTCCACATATCTGCGTTGGCCTTCAGCGTATATGGTATCGAAAGCTAGCGAACTTTTACCTGAGCCAGAAACACCTGTGATGACCACGATGTTGTTTCTGGGAATAGTAACGTCTATATCTTTTAGGTTGTGCTCCCTGGCTCCCTTAACAAATATGGTGTCTGGCATGATGTTTTCAATTTTAGCACCAGCGCCAGCGCTTCACAAAAAGGAGTTGGCAAGAGCATTTAGCTCCCATCGTCACTGCATTTCTCTCCTTCGGAATGACAACCTATTTTTGCCACCATGAACGAAGTGAAAGACCTTAGGGATAACAAAGTGGCTTGATTAAATCAGGCCACTAAAGTTAATCAACACTGGTGCCAGCATCAACGAAATTACCGACATTAATTTGAGCATTATATTCAATGATGGCCCGGCGGTATCCTTCATGGGATCGCCAACGGTGTCTCCTACCACCCCAGCTTTGTGAGCATCCGAACCTTTACCCCCGAATTGTCCCGTTTCAATCCATTTCTTAGCATTGTCCCAGGAACCACCAGCGTTGTTTAGGGTAATGGCGAATATGAAGCCTGTGGCCAGTGCGCCGATAAGGAAGCCAGCCAGTGCATATTTGCCTAGAAATATTCCTATAATCACAGGCATAATTATGGTCATTATTGAAGGGGCTAGCATCTCTTTCAGCGCTGTTTTAGTGCATATATCCACGCATTTGCTGTAATCTGGTTTAGCTGTTCCTTCCATCAAGCCTTTTATTTCACGCCACTGTCGGCGGACTTCATCTATGATGGCTACTGTGGTTACTCCTACCGATTTCATTGTCATGGCGCAAAACACAGGAGGCATAAGCGCACCTATGATGATGCCAACTATAACCGGGGCGCTTAGCAAACTGAATTCTTCTGGCATTGGAGTTATTATCTTGCCAGCGGAAATTGTCACTATCCCTGTAGCCAGAGCATAAGATAAAATTAGCCCCAGAGAATTTAACGCTGCAGCGCCAATAGCAAACCCTTTGCCTGTGGCTGCGGTGGTATTACCCAGAGAATCCAGTGCATCAGTTCTTTCACGCACCTCTTCTGACAGTCCTGTCATTGTGGTAATGCCACCAGCGTTATCAGCTATAGGTCCGTAAGCGTCGGTAGCAAGCGTTACGCCTAGGGTGGATAACATGCCAGCAGCAGCCAGTGCTACTCCATAGAAGCTAGCGAAATGGAAAGCTGCCATAATTGATACAGCTATCAAAATTACTGGGGGCCATGTGCTTATCATGCCATTGGCAAAACCACGAATTATATTAGCGCCAGCGCCGGATGTGGAAGCCTTGGAAATTTCCTGTGTTGGCTTAAAAGCGTAAGACGTAAAGTAGTTTGTGCTCTCACCCATAATTACGCCGGCTATAAGCCCGGCGAGCACTGCCCAGAAAAGATTCAAACTGGCATCCAGGAAGTAAATTACCATGAAGGAAAATATCGCAGTCAAGATTGAAGCACTGAGTGTACCGCGTCGTAGAGCTCCCAGCAGGGCATTCATTTCTACCTTCTCCCCTACTTTCACCATGAAGCAACCAATTATGGAAGCTACGAGGCCACCAGCAGCGATCAACATGGGAACCAACCAGGCGGTTAGGTTATTGCTGACTATTCCAGTTGTTGTGACTACAATGGCTAAAGTCATAGTAGCGATTATAGATTCAACATAGGATTCAAACAAGTCAGCACCCATACCACATACATCGCCAACATTATCTCCTACAAAGTCGGCTATAACCGCAGCATTCCGTGGGTCATCCTCTGGTATGCCAGCTTCTACCTTGCCAACCATGTCAGCCCCAGCATCAGCTCCCTTGGTGAAGATGCCACCACCTACTCTGGCGAAGAGAGCTACTAATGAAGCTCCTGTGCCATAGGCTGGAATAATAGCTAGAAAGTCAGGGGCATTATGCCAGGCAAAATACAGGATGGATAATCCCAGAATACCGATGCTGACTACTGTTAACCCCATAACTGCTCCAGCTCTGAAAGAAACCCTTAATCCTTGGTTTAGGCCTTTCTGTGCTGCTGCACAAGTTCTGCCGTTAGATTTAACCGCAACGCTCATGCCGGCATATCCAGCACCCATGGAACATATAGCACCGAAGATAAAAGCCACGCTTACTCTCCAGCCCAGAGCGGGGATAACTGCCAAAATGATGGCTACTACTGCTACTACAATGGCGAGGGTACGATATTCTCTGCCGATAAAAGCCATTGCTCCTTCTTGAATGGCATGAGAGGCCTCTCTAATTTCTTTCGAGCCTGCGTCCTGCCTTAGTACATAGCGCGCAAAGTATGCTACTACGCCAACACCTGCAAGCCCAGTAAGCACGCATATCCAAACTAAATCCATAACGTTATCCTCCTTCTGGAATATAAAAAAGGATACCTAGACTAAATCTAAATATCCTTCCTGTTTTTGGCTAAGATAACTCATAACAAGGGGGAAAGTTTAATGTAAAAATCCGCTATTTGTCAATTGGAGCAATTTTTTGTGTTGATGTTTTATGGTTTTGTGGCTAGCTAGGTATTCTGAAAAAATGTTACTCCCTGAAGGAGATGGTGGGGTTCAATTTGACCCTTTTTGCTAGCTGATGCTAAACTACTTTCCGTTGTGGCAGCGTAGCTCAGTGGTAGAGCAGAGGACTCATAA
>CAZDXE010000016.1:0-23621 GCA_964509565.1 uncultured Dehalococcoidales bacterium
TCAAGATAACAAGGCAAGATAACTCTTATATCCTGCTCTTTTAATTTTATACACTACTATGCTACCCTTGTCAACAGCTATAGTCAATAGCCTCTTAGTAATAGCCAGCATGGGACAATAGTCACAGTCCACAATTTATTACTAGCAACCATTGCCCCACTCACGGGGCAGGCCTGAGCAGCCTTGAGCCCATCGCTTCTTAAAACAAATGTCTTTCGACTTCACCCGGATTTCAAAAATAGTAAGCCCGCCTCCTCTTCTTAAAGAAATAGCCAGCCGCCAGCCCCAGGGCGAAACCGCCGAGGTGAGCCTGCCATGCTACGCTGGGAAGAAAGGAAAGCAGCAGGAGAATTATGGTTGCCAGCCAGAGCGGAATGGGAATCGGGATAGGGAAAACAAAAACCCGCAGCTTCGGAACCATTATGGCTAAGGCTCCGCCCAGGGCAAAGACAGCTCCGGAAGCTCCCACGCCAGGGATAAAGGGAGGCCCCAGCAAGATATATAAGATATTCCCCAGCACACCTCCGGCGAAATATACTCTTAGAAAATTCTTCTCCCCCACCAGCCTGAGCAGGAAGCTTCCCAGGAAATACAGGCTTATCATATTGAACAGGATATGCTGGAAACCACCGTGGACAAAGAGGTTGCTTATTATAGTCCATGGCTGGCGCAGGAAATATGCCGGCGTCAAGCCAAGTAGAAAAATTGCCTCCGGCCGTATCAGGGTAACTATAAAAACTAAAACATTTGCAATTATCAAGAACCACAGGGCATTCAAGTTGAAAGAGCTATAGTTTCTCATGGGGCCAATTATAGGTTAATGTTACCCTCCAATTCAATACGCGTTACATACCACAGCGCTTATGCTCTGGTTCAAGATAGATAGTGGATACTCCGGACAGTCTTTTGCGCCATAAACCATGCTACTTGTTCCCCATGCCATGTTTATATTAAGATTTCAACCACAACCATGCCAACATATCTTGACAAGCATCAAAATTGGTGTAATTATGTCTGCTACTTTGGACATAGTGAGCTAAAGGGCTTGCTGTAACAACCGGGGTCGGAATAAACTGTCTCTACCTGATAGCAGAAATAAACGGAGGAATATGGCAACTATAAGCTATGATGAGTTAACTCCGGGGTATGAGTTTCCCGTAACTACCCATGAGATGTCCTCATCATTTATCTCCGGCTATGTAAATGCGGTGGAGAGCCCTGATGATGAATATGCTCCTCCTCTGGCTATAGCAGCATCTGCCATGAACGCCATGACAGGGGCTGTTTCATTACCACCCGGCACCATACACGCATCACAGGAATTCGAGTTTTTTAAGTTAGTGCCGATAGGCACCGTAATAATTTGCCATGCCAGGGTAATTCGGAAGTTAGCTAGAAGCACAATGCATATGTTAGAATTGGAGCTTAGCGTTTTTAATAAAAATGGAGAAGGAATTCAAGCAGGAAAGGCAACTCTAATATTGCCAGTTCAGAGGACAAATGCTCAGTGAAATTTGTGTGGGTAAAACTCTTTCCCCTGTGGTGAAACACATCACCCAGGAGAAAATTAATTCTTATGCCGAAGCCTCGGGTGACTTTAACCCTATCCACATAGATAAATCTTTTGCTGCCCAAACGCCGCTGGGCGGCACCATAGCCCACGGCATGCTTATTCTGGCTTATGCCTCAGAGATGATGGCGCAATCTTTCGGCAGAAACTGGAATTCCACTGGTAAATTTTCCATTCGCTTTAAAGCGCCAGCACGTCCAGGGGATACTGTAACCGCCACGGGGAAAATCGATTCCATCGAGGACAAAGAAAGCGTTTCATCCGTAAACTGCAGTATCGAATGCTGCAATCAAAAGGGTGAAACTATAATCACGGGCGGGGCGGCGGTTAAACTTTCACCGCAAAAAAGGATGACCAATGCCTGAAGTTCGTAAGAGGACAAGGATAGCAGTCGATGCCATGGGGGGCGATCATGCCCCCGAAGAGATAGTTAAAGGAGCAATTCAGGCTGCACAAAAAGACCATGTGGAAATTGTCCTGGTTGGACTCATAGATGTATTGGAAAAGGAATTAGACAAGTATCATTCTTCCAGGAGTTTGCCTGTCCGTTGTGTTGCGGCTAAGGATGTTATTAAAGAAAATGAACCACCCTGCCTGGCGATTCGCCGTAAATCCAACTGCTCCATAGCTGTGGCTACAAGGCTGGTAAAGGCAGGTGAAGCGGACGCTGTAGTGGGCGCTGGCTCTTCGGGGGCAGTGGCTGTTAGTGCTATCCAGTACCTGGGCATGGTGGAAGGGATGGAGCGCCCGGCAATCTGCGCCCCCCTCAGCAGCTTCGCCCCCAACGTACTACTCGTAGATTTCGGTGCTAATGTTGACTGCAAACCGCATCAACTTCTATCATTTGCCGTTGCCGGGACTGTCTATGCCAGGAGGCTATTTAACATTGCCAACCCTACTGTAGGCTTGTTGAGCACAGGAAGCGAGAAAAACAAAGGAAACGAAGTGGTACGTGAAACTTACCCTCTCCTTGAAAAAAGCGACTTGAATTTTATCGGCAACATAGAAGGCAACGATATTCTCAGCGGGCGAGCCAATGTTATCGTTTGCGATGGATTCGTGGGCAACATCATAATCAAATTCTATGAAAGCATAGGGAAATATGCCATGGACTGGATGAAGGGAAGAGTAAAGGGACATCCCCTGGTGAGCAGCATAGCTAGATTATCATTTAATAAAATATTCCCTGTAAGCAAGCTGACTCATGAAAGCGAGGATATAGGCGGTGGTATTTTATGGGGTATCGATGGCGTTGTCAGAATAGCGCACGGAGCTTCCCGGGCTCCACACATTGCTCGTGCTATAGCAAGCGCCAGCAATGCTGTGGAGACTGACCTTGTTGGCTCTTTAAAGTCGGAGCTGGCGAAACTGAAAAAAGAGGGCAAGATGTAAAGTAAAGATAGAAATTCTGCACGAAATTAGACAGACAAATTTCAAAGGAGGTATCAAATGTCGATTGAAGAGCAAGTAAAGGAGATAGTGGCCAAGATTGTACATGTGGACAAAAACTTGATGACCAAGGAGAGCACCTTTAAGGACATAAAGGCGGATTCCCTGGACATGGTACAGGCATTAGTAGCAGTGGAAGATAAATTTGATATAGAAATTCTCGATGAAGAAGCTCAGAAATTCCAGACCTTCGGGGATTTTGTTGACTACGTAGAAAAACGTCTTGCAGAAAAGGAGAAAGCTTAATCATGCCTCTTAAAGGCAAACTTGCTTTGGTCACTGGCAGTGGACGGGGCATCGGCAGGGCAACCGCTTTAAAGCTTGCTTCCCAGGGTGCTGATATTGTCGTCAATTTCTTCCGCCGCCGCGATGCCGCAGAGCAAACAGCTAAAGACATTGAATCCCTGGGAGTGAAAGCAGAGCTTATCAGAGCCAACGTAGGCGACCCCGCAAAGATTAATGAAATGTTCGACATGATCGAGAATCGCTTTGGCCATCTAGATATCCTGATTAACAACGCCGCTTCAGGCGTAGGTCGCACGGTAATGGATATTGATGTCAAGGCATGGGACTGGACCATGGGCATCAATGCCAGGGCACCCCTGCTCTGTGCTCAAAGGGCAGCCAAACTAATGAAGGGGAGACACGGCAAGATAGTCAACATATCCAGCCTGGGCTCATTATTTGTATTGCCCACTTATGCTGTTGTAGGAGTATCCAAGGCAGCCCTGGAAGCCCTAACCCGCTACCTGGCAATAGAGCTAACACCCCAGGACATTTGCGTTAATGCCGTGGCCGCTTCTGCTGTGGAGACAGAAGCATTGAAATTCTATATCAAGGAAGGATTACTAAAAGATAATCGCCAGGCAACACCAGCAGGAAGGATGGTTGTCCCTGATGATGTGGCCAGAGTAGTTGCTTTTCTGTGCAGTGAAGAAGCTTTTATGATAAGAGGACAAACGATTATCGTTGACGGAGGCACCTCTATAGCGCCTTTTGTTGCAGCAAAGGAAATCCAGCAATGATGTTTGCCAGGATGACTTCTAAAGGAGAAAGGTAAATTGAGCATGCCCCGTGTCGTAGTGACTGGAATGGGCACCGTTAACCCGCTGGGATTGAGTGTGGGGGAGTTCTGGGAAGGGTTGGTTGCTGGAAAATCGGGTATCGGCTCCGTCACCTGCTTCGACACCAGAAAATTCTATGTGAAAGTGGATGCCGAGGTAAAGGAGTTCGACCCCACGGAATATATGGGACCAAAGATAGTTGACCGCAATCCAAGAGCTGTTCATTTTGCTATCGCCGCAGCTAGAGAAGCAATAAGATCAGCCAGGTTGAATATGACACAGGAATGCCCCGAACGGGTAGGAGTCAGCATCGGCTGCATGGCGGGGACCGACTATATTATCAGGCAAAATGAACTGTTTGAGAAACGTGGCCCAAGGAGAGTCGACCCTCTCTTTATAGCCAAATCAGGCCCCAGTGCGGCGTCAATGCAGGTAGGGATGTTCCTGGGAGCTAAGGGGCCCAATTCCAGCGTTAATAGCCTTTGTGCTACCGGCCTTGATGCCATAGGCACCGCCATGAATTTCATCCGCCTGGGTTACGCAGATGTGATGATAGCCGGGGGAGCTGATTCCAGTTTAAGCCCTATCGGCATGGCCGGTATCGACATACTGGGAGCTCTTTCACGGGAACCCGACCCGACTAAGGCTTGCCGCCCGTTTGACCTCAATCGTAGCGGCTTTATCTATGGCGAAGGAGCAGGAATTGTTGTCTTAGAAAGTTATAAGCACGCCCAAAAAAGGAAAAATGAAATACCAATCCTGGCTGAGTTAGCCGGCGTCGGCTGGTCTTTTGACGCCTATGACCAAACCGCACCTTCCGCTGAGGCGCAAGCTTACGCTATAAGCTCAGCTTTACAAAATGCAGGAGTAAAACCCGAAAAAATTAACTATATTAACGCCCATGGCACCAGTACCAGATTAAATGATTCCACCGAAAGCAAAGCTATCAAAATAGCATTTGGAGAAAAAGCTTATAAAATTCCTATCAGCTCCACCAAGTCTATGATTGGACATACAGTAACTGCTGCTGGAGCTATCGAGGCTATCGCCTGTATACTTACCATGAATAAGGGAATTATACCCCCGACCATAAATTATGAAACAGTCGACCCCGAGTGTGATTTGGATTACGTTCCCAATGTAGCCAGATCCACACAAGTAAATGCCTGTCTGACGAATAGCTTTGGGCTTGGGGGAGAAAATTGCTGCATGGTGCTTAAAAAGATTTAACGGCCGATGGAATTAGAAGGTAAAGTATCCCTGGTAACCGGTGCCTCTCGTGGCATAGGCAGAGCTATCGCTTTGAAATTATCCAGCCTTGGCTCTAAGGTGGCAATCAACTATCGAGAAGGGGAAGTAGCGGCTAATAGCGTGGTACGGGAAATAGTTTCCCAGGGCAGAGAAGCCATTTCTATAAAAGCTGATGTTGCCGATAGCGAAGCAGTTAAAGCTATGGTGCAGAGGGTAAGCGCTGAATGGAACAAGATCGACATTCTGGTAAATAATGCCGGCATTACCAGAGATAATTTGCTGTTGAGAATGTCTGATAAGGCCTGGGATGACGTGCTCAATACAAACTTGCGAGGGGCTTATCTATGCACCAAATTTGCGCTGCAGCCTATGATAAAGCAACGATGGGGACGCATTATCAGCGTTGCCTCCATTGCTGGCTTAATAGGCAATGCCGGGCAAACTAACTATTCTGCCTCCAAGGCAGGGATAATCGCTTTTACCAAGAGCGTGGCTCGTGAGGTAGGTTCTAGAAATATAACTGCGAATGCAGTGGCACCAGGCTTCATTAAGACTCAAATGACAGAGAAACTACCTGATGCGATAAAGGAATCCATTCTATCGATGACGTCGCTACGCCGCTTTGGCGAACCAGAAGATGTGGCTGAAGTGGTAGCTTTCTTAGCCAGCGATAGGGCTAGCTATATCACAGGGCAGGTCATCAGCATAGACGGCGGAATATAGGCCTGAATTAGCCGCCGCAGAATGAGCTAGAAAGAGCAAATCCCAGATCTAGCGCCCTTACCACTGAACAAACATGGGCATGATTACATGAATATAATTGTCCACGCCCACGGGGCGGATAATTCCAGGGCTTGAAGGGGTGGTAATTTCTATAGCAACCTGGGCTTGATGCAGGATACTTAAAACATCGGAGAGGTACCTGGCATTAAAGGCAATTTTAGCTTCTTCCCCATCAACAAGAGCATCCATTTCGCTGACGTTGCCGCCAATTTCTTCAGCCTGAGCAGAAACAGTTACCTTCCCTGGCGTCAGC
The DNA here is from genome assembly GCA_964509565.1 of uncultured Dehalococcoidales bacterium. Taxonomy (GTDB): domain Bacteria; phylum Chloroflexota; class Dehalococcoidia; order GIF9; family AB-539-J10; genus JAGMDB01. Next base: position 6,371 of record CAZDXE010000016.1, read on the forward strand.
TCGGAGCCAGGAGTAACAAGCAAACGAACTATACCACTGGCATCGCGGGCAAATATAGAAGACATCTTGATAATTCGAAGAAACTCGTTGACATCCACTACCGCTCGAGTAGTGTAACTCTGGGGAATGACCTGGGAATAATCAGGGAAGGAACCCTGAATAAGCTGAGAAACTAACTCAGCATTTTTGAGGCGAAAGAGAGCCTGGCTTTTTTGCTGATTTATGGTGATTTCTACTGGCTCTTCCTGGTCGCCAAGAAGGCGATTTAGTTCGCTGAGCGTTCTCGTTGGAATTATCACCATAGTTTTCTCGCCGACTGCGGAGCTAAGAGCCGTCTCATGAACAGCTAGCCTGAAACCATCAGCGGCTACCAATTTAAGTCGCTCACCCTCAAATTCAGCATTAACTCCGGTTAATACTGGGCGGGATTCTTCCGTGGCAGTAGCAAAAGCAACCTGTGTGATCCCATCGCTGAGAGCCTTTGACGCAATATTCGCAATCACTCCACCACTCACACTGGGAACGGGTGGAAAATCTTGAGCATCAATACCATTAATATGAGCCTGGAATCGACCACTCTCTATCTCTACGGCGTGGCTGTTAGAAGGGAGAGTGATTTCAATCAATTCGTTGGGCAAGGAATTGACAAAATCAATGAGCAACCGAGCAGGTATTGTTATAGCACCATCTTGTTCTATTTTAGCCCCGACCCAACACGTAGCAGCCATTTCCAAATTAGTGGCTACCAATTTGAGGCGAGATTGCTCAGCAGCTAAAAGAATATTTTGAGTGATAGGCAAAGTAGACCTGATGGCTGCAGCTCTACCAACTATGCCTAATCCTCGATTTAGATTTTCCTGAAGACAAGATAATTTCATCAGATGCCTCCTAAATAAATGATGCTATACTATTCTGGTTTAAAATGTCAATATATCTAACTGCAAAGTCGTTTTAAGGCTTCGTGCACTTTCTGGCTGGCTTGAGCACGATGACTAATTTCATTTTTTATTTCCAACGGAAGTTCAGACATGGCCTTACCTATCCCGGGAAGGTAAAAAATAGGGTCATAGCCAAAGCCGCTTTCTCCTCTCGCTTCAAAGGCGATCATGCCCTGGCACTCGCCGCGACATAATTCCAGTCGACCTTCTGCCGTAGCCAGAGCAATGACACATTTAAAGCAAGCAGTTCGTTTTTCCCATGGTATACCATCAAGTCTGGCCAGGAGAGTTCTTATCCTATCTGCATCCGTAGCATCTTCACCGGCAAAGCGAGCTGAGTGAACTCCCGGTTCACCACCCAGTGCATCCACCTCAAGCCCTGAATCATCAGCAAGGGTAATAAGATGGCCTAACTCAGCGTAAGCGGTAGCTTTAATTCTCGCATTCTCCTCGTAGCTACTTCCTGTTTCGGTAACAACTTTTGATATTCCTTGTTCAGCAAGCGTAACCAGGGGATAGCCAAGGCCGCTAAGAAGAGAGCGATATTCCCTAATTTTCCCCGCATTAGTACTAGCCAGAAGGATACTGGGCATCTTACCTGTTAAATATCCTGAAATCTTGGAGCCAGTTTTTTGCTCACCTCTGGCATGGTAGTATATTCCATTTGTTCAAGCGGCAGGCGATGTGGCTCAAAAGGCCCCATACGCCGCAGGTAATCAGCTATCTCATTTGCCTGCCGGCGAGCTAAATCAAAAGCAGGGTCATCAAAAAGGTCATTAGCACCAATAAGCTTGCCGTCTGCTAGCTGGAAGCCGGCAGCTATTACCCTCGGGGGACCATCGAAGCGAGTACATCTAGCATGGTGAAAAGGAACTGGCATCAATGGACCATGATGAGAGCCTCTCATCCACCCTTCCACTATATTAGGCGAGGCAAACGGCTCAAGCACTTCCCCTACAGCAGGAAATTTACCCTGAGCTCTGACAATACAAACAGGGTCATCCTTACCTACATATCTTCCTGCGATTAAAGCTAAATGTTGTGTGGAAGAAGATGCAGCGATTTCCCCACTCTCCTTATGGTACACAGCCTTAACAGGATAACGATTTGGCGCCCCCATAAAAACAAGCATATCGTAAATTTCCTCAGGAGCATCGAAAAAAATTTTCTTCACCTTCAGAACATCATGAATCTCAAATTTAAAGCCGGCGTGCATATTGGCGGCAATCACTAATCCAATAGTATTAAAAGGGTCAGCGAAGATTTTGTACAACGGCAAATTCCAAGCACCCGAAGCTGTTTTATCAGCCATGAATATTATTATACTTTCAGCTTCGCGCTCAGCGAATTGCATCTCAGCCACACCAGGCCCCATCCCCTTGACATTACCGGCGAAAGCATCAGCTAACAGGTCTTGTCCCGCACCATGTAGCTTCAGTTTCTTAGCCACCTTGGTACATTCCACAAAGGTATCCCAGGCTAGCTTGTGAACCTGTTCACTTTCCTCACCTTGCTGGTGAGTCATTATCAATTGAAGGTCATCGCCACAAACAGTGACGTAGTAATCGACTAGCAGTCCTTGTTTCTTAGCATGCTCCATGCTTTCTTTAGCTCTTTGTATTACGTCCAGATGGGAACTGGAATGCCCCACATAGCCACCAACATCCGCCTTGATAACGCTTAAAGTTATATCCATCGCATTCCTCCTTTACTTAATATCTGCTGCTTTTATACAACAATGCCCGACTCCCTCAAAGAAATATCCTGCATTGTTTGTCTTAGCAACCAGAACCGCCAAGCCTGCACACTATCCAAAAACAACTCCCCCTCTTATTCCTCTAAACTCGAATATTGTCTGCAAAACCTTTGAAACCTGTGCAATTATATGCCTTTAGAGTTGATAAGGCTAGTTTCTTACCGTAATATTTACAATCAGGTGACAGAAATATCTCAAGTTAAAGCTTTGCTTCGCCAATCCGGCCTTAAGGCAAAAAAAAGGTTAGGGCAACATTTCCTTACGGACGAAGGTGCATTGAAATGCATTTTATCTGCTGCTGAACTTAGCCAGCAAGATATCGTAGTCGAGGTAGGCCCAGGATTAGGTATACTGACTGAAAGTCTGGCTGAGATGGCAGGCGAAGTTGTCGCGGTGGAGCTTGATTCCAGGTTAGCCAGCACATTAGCGAAAAGATTGGCTCCCTTCCCCAACGTTAGGATTATCCATGCAGATATACTCAAGGTACCCCCTCCACAACTTCTAGAGGATTATTTAACCCTCACTGAGTTAAGCCAGAGTTATAAATATAAAGTAGTAGCTAATCTCCCTTACTATATTACTTCTCCTATCATCCATCACTTTTTAGAGGCTCCGTTAAAACCCTCGTTAATGGTGATAATGGTGCAAAAAGAAGTTGGCGAGGCTATAACCAGTAAGCCCAGCAAGATGAGCTTGCTTAGTCTTAGCGTTCAATTTTACAGCAAAGCGACTCTTATAGCCCATGTCCCAGCGAAAAGCTTCTATCCGCCGCCGAAGGTAGATTCAGTTGTTTTACGCCTTGATACCCATCTCACACCACCTGTAGAGGTCTCCGACACTGACAGTTTTTTTGACATAATAAAATGCGGTTTTGGGTCGCGCCGCAAGCAACTTCGCAACTCACTGGCTCAAGCTTTGGGAATACCACCAAGCCAGGTCGTTTCTTTGCTAGAAAAAGCAGGGCTGGAACCCAAACGCCGCGCTGAAACCCTCAGTTTAGAAGAATGGAGAGTGCTATGGGGAATTTTTGCTCCTTTTAGGGAATAATTGATATGTTAACCGTTCGCGCACCAGCCAAAATAAATCTTGTCCTTGAAGTCCTGGGAAAATATACTAATTATCACCAAATTTCGAGCATTATTCAGACAATAAATATATACGATGTCCTTAATTTTAAGCTGGATGAGAAAATATCCTTCAGTTGCAGCGAGTCGAGTTTAGAGCATGGTAATTTAGTAACAGCTGCTGCCCTGCTCCTCAAAAAAGAGACAAACTACAACAAAGGAGCGCAAATCGAGCTCCGCAAGAATATACCCTGGGGGGCAGGGTTGGGTGGTGGCAGTAGCGATGCAGCGGCTACTCTTTTAACGCTTAATAAGCTCTGGGGTTTGAAACTATCAACCACTGAGCTAATTCATTTAGCAATTAAGTTAGGGGCAGATGTACCCTTCTTTATTTATGGAGGCACCGCCTTAATAGAGGGAATGGGGGAAAAGATAACCCCATTACCACCCCTGGCTCCAACTTGTTTTGTGTTGCTGGTACCACCATTATCCAAAATGCGGGGTAAAACAAAGCAACTTTATGCTAGATTGAATGCTAACCACTTTACCAGGGGACAATTTGTTCACGCAGCCCAGCTATCCTTGAGACAAAGAAAAACAATCCCCTCGTCTTTCATGTTCAATGTCTTTGAAAAAGTAGCTTTTGATTCCTTTCCCAGGCATAATAAGTATGAAGAGAGTTTTAAGAAAACTGGAGCGTCAAACATTCATCTGGCTGGCTCTGGGCCATGTCTCTTTACTACTGCTTATGGGGAAGAAGCTAACAGGATATGCTTACGCTTGAGAAAGCAAGGGCTAGAATGCTATATAGTATTCCCTCTCCCCAAGAGGAGCTAGATAGCTAATTTACTTTTGGGGCTTTGCGCTTCTTGCTTTTGTGTTGTGGCTTCATTGATAAAGCTAATTTTTCCTCCTCAGCCACAGTCTTAACCTCTCCATCCAGTCTCGCTTTATGTAATATCTGGAGAGTTTCTCCTAATTCCAGTCCAGCAGAAAAGCCCAGCTTTTTCAAACTATCTCCATTGAGCAATGTCTTTACATGCCTCAATTTAGTTAGAAATAGCTCAAGATTAGAACGTGCAGATGAAGATTCCGAGGCTATGGCATTGGCCTGGACAGCTAATGGGTCATATTCACAGAGCAAATAATAAATTTCACTATGTTTTACAGAAATCTTACACAGGAGGTGCAGCCGACTCTTCAACTGAAGCGTGTCACGAAACGCTCGAGCCAATTTCGTTGGCACGTTAAGGCGATGAATGAGTTGCTCGTTTTCCATCTGGCTAAGAGAATAAATAAAAAGGCATAGGTAAAGCGAGGGTAGTTGGCCAGATTTACTTAACAACCGCGCTTTAGAGAACTTCTCAGCTATCCAGCCATTTCCTCTAAGAGCAGCATTTATTTTCTGTAACGCTCCCAACTCTCCAAGACGCCCAAGGGCACACTCCGGATACTTCTCCTTAAGTATCAACTCTAATTCATGCCTTATACGGTCGCCACTTATGGTATCCAGCATGGGGATATCCTGTTTAAGTATCTGAGACGTTTGCAGTTCAAGTTCAAATCCTAGTCGTTGTTCGTAACGAATAGCACGCAAAATTCTGGTGGCATCGTCGCCAAAGCTCCCTGGATGCAAAATGCGGATATAACGGCGCTCAATGTCATTTCTGCCTTGAAAAGGATCAATAAGCTCCCCGTAATTACTCGGCACAAGCGATATCGCCATAGCATTGATAGAGAAATCGCGACGAAAAAGATCATCGCCGAGAGTCCCATAAATAACTGTGGGCAATGCACCGGGTTTGGAATAGGTTTCACACCGTGCTGTAGCTATATCCAAAGTAAAATTGCCATAACTAAGCTTAGCAGTACCAAAACGAGGATGTATAACCAGTCTCAGTTGCCTGATTTCAGCTATTTGTTGAGCTAATTTTACGGCATCGCCTTCAATTACCACGTCCAGATCGAGGTTAGAATATCCCAGGAGCAAATCTCGTACCACGCCGCCAACAAGATACGCTTTCTGCCCCAGTTGGTTAGCTTTCCTGCTGATATCCCCAACTAACTCCAGCATTTGCTGATGCAAATATCGCTCAACTTGCGAAACAACGTTCACTGGTTATCTTACTCCAATACTTCTTCAAATCAATTATACCTGAAATCATTATACCATCGCTTTTGCGCACCGCATTCCTTTTTTTTATAGCTACATCGGGGCAGAACCAGCACTGGGCATTGACATTATTGCATAAAGCTGTTTACAATAAACCAAATGAAATTATTAATTATAGGTTTAGGTCAATGCGGTGGCAGGATTGCCGATAGATTCGCTCGGTTAAACAAGAAGGCTCGTTCTGAGCGAGGGATTAGTATAATTGCTGATGCCTTCGCTGTTAATACTGATGTCGCTGATTTGAGTGGGCTACGCACTATTAAATCTGATTACAAGCACAGAATCCTTGTTGGCGGCCAAAGGACTAATGGCCACGGAGTAGGTAAGATAAGTGAACTTGGCGCTGAGATAGCGACGGAAGATAATGATAAAATCATAGATGCTATAAGGACAACAGAGCGGTTCTATGAGACAGATGCCTTTATGTTGATCGCTTCCGCCTCCGGCGGCACTGGCTCTGGAGCAATAGGAGTAATGACACAGCACCTGAAAGAACGCTACATAGGAAAACCAGTTTACAATATTATCGTTCTTCCTTTCCGACAAGAAGAAACAACAGAGGCAAGAACTATTTACAACACAGCTATGTGCCTCAAATCTGCATACTTGGTGGCTGATGCAATATTCCTTATCGACAATCAGAGATATATCAGGAAGAATTCCCCCGCAGAAAACAACTTAGCAACGATTAACTCCCAAGCGGTTAAGCCATTTTACAACTTGCTTTGTGCTGGTGAGGAGACAAATAAGAAGTATATCGGATCGAAGACGCTTGATGCAGGGGATATAATACAGACACTGGCAGGATGGACAGTAATTGGCGAAGGTAAATCATCAATTCGGAGAAGGGTGCCTTTGTTTGGGCAAACACATGATTTCAGAGACAAGATGTCTGAAACAAGCAAAGCTGCTCATGCCATGGACGAAGCAATGGGAGAATTATCGCTCACATGTAACCCCAAAAATGCGGGAAGGGCTTTGTACCTTGTCACTGCACCGCCAGGTGAAATGAAAATGGAAGTAATGCAACAACTTGGGGACAATTTAAGGACTGTGGCTCCAGATGCTTTAACCCGTAGTGGCGATTACCCCAGACAGAAGGGGGCATTGAGCGTTACTATGATCCTATCAGATATTAGCAGCGCGAGGAAAGTCACAAACTACTTTACTAAAGCAATCGACTTAATCTCCGTTATGAAATCTAAACGTGGGCTGGAGTACTCAAACAGAAAACTTGAAGAGACTTTCAGCGATATTCCTGTATTGCTATAATCAGCCCTCTGAACTTACGCACAGCAACAGGATAACCAGTATATCTACCTTCTTACTACTCATTAAAAGCCAAACTACCACAAAACATGATTAGAGGAGGAGTTTGACTTGCGTATCTTCCTTATTTGCTGGCTTTAATAAAGACTGCCCATGTCCGCTCCAGAGTCTCATTACGAGATTCTCGAGCTTTCAGCTCAGTCTCATCATTTATCCTCAATGAGCGGGTTACACTACTCTCGAAAGCTTTCCTGGCCTGGGTTATGCTTTCCTCACAGCTCTTCCTGGCCTGTTCCACAACTTCGTTATATACATTATTTGCCTGTCGTTCTTGCTCTTTATAAGCTTCTTCTAATTGACGCTGAGCTTCCAGGTAGGCCGTGTAGGCAGCAACAGCCCGCTGTTGAGTTTCATTAAGAAAGTCAACAGTCTGCTCAATTTTCTTAGTGTCCTTCTTGCCTTTTTGATCGGCTTCCCCTTTATCCGCAACAAAAATTTGCCCTGCATCTGACATAATATACCTCCTTTATCCCTGAATCTTTATTCTATCTCTTTCACCAAAAAGAATCTACTTTCGCTTCGCTTTTATTTAATCTTGCTCCATCTCTTCTCCATCCGTAGCTTCTTCCTCAACACGCTCATCTTTACCAACCGTATACATTCGGGCTAAGAAATCCAAGCGTGATTGGACATCTCTCTTAGAATCCCCTGGTTTTTTCTTTTCTTTCGCACCAACCTCAGGTTTACGGAAGGCTTCCTCAAATATCTTTAATGGCACTTCGGTAACCTCCCCTTCGGTGACCTCCTTTTCAACTCCTCCACCCACTTTTTCAGCTCCGCCTATCGCTTTTTCAAATACCCGCATTGACGCTTTTGCAGCTCTCCTGGCTGATTTGGTTGTTTCTTCAGCCATACTAATCGTCTCTCCAAATGCCTTTATCGACGTCAAGACAGCCTCTCTGGCTATCACTATCGATTTTTCAGTAATCTCTGTGATTATCCGTTTGGATTCCTCAGTAACCTCTGCAGCTTCCTGGCCTATTTCCTCAGCTTTGCTTATTGCTTGCTGAGATGCTTTCTTTGCTTCCTCAGCAGATGCTTTAGCCATTCGGCTTATTTCCTCAGCTTTGCTTATTGCTTCCTGTGATGTTCTTGTTGCTTCCTCAGCAGATGCTTTAGCCATTCGGCTTATTTCCTCAGCTTTGCTTATTGCTTCCTGTGATGTCTTCTGGGCTTCCTCAGCTTTGCTTGTCGCTTCTTGTGATGTTCTTGTTGACATCTCAACAGCCTCTTCGGCCAATCTAACTGATCTCTCAGCTTCACTTACAGCTCTCTGTGATGCTTTTATCTGTGTTTTAGCCTCTTTTCGGGTCGTTTTGATTACTTCATTAGCTTTATCTATAGCCTCCCTGAATGAATCTGCTGACACTTCAGCGGATTCATTAGCCAAGCGGCTTACATTTTCAGCCTTACTTATCGCTTCCCTAAATGCTCTTGTTGAGGCTTCAATAGATTCTGTGGTCGTCTGACTTATTCTCTCAGTCCTATTTACTGCTTCCTGGGATGCTCTTCCCGATTCCATGGCAGACTTCAAAATAGCTCGGCTTAATTTCTCAATTCTACTTATAGCCTCCTGGGATGCTCTTCTCGCCTCCTCAGCAGTTTCTATCGCTGTTTGGCTTATCTCTTTTGCTCTATCCGCCGCCTCCAATGATGTCTTTTCAGCCTTCTCAGCAATTTCTATCGCCGTCTGGCTTATCTTCTCAGCTCTATCTACTGCTTCCTGAGATATTCTTAGCGATGCCTCGGCAGATTCATTGCTCGATTTGGCCAACACCTCAATCTTAGCAACGGCTTCTTCAAATGCTTGCGTTAACGCTTTAGTGGAGTCCGTAGCCGACTTGACCGATGTCTCAGCTTTGTTTATCGCTTTACGGGATGATCTTCTCGCCTCTTCAACAGACTCCGCAGCCGTCTGGCTTATTTTTTCAGCTCTATCTACTGCTTCCTGAGATATTCTCTCCGCCTCCATGGCAGTCTTTTTAGCTGTTCGGCTTACCTTCTCAATTCTATCTATAGTCTCCTGAGATGCCTTCCTCGATGCTTCAGCAGCCTGCTTGGCTACATGGCTTAGCCTCTCAGCTTCGGCTACCGCCTGCTCAAATGTTCCAGTATTAGTTTTCATATTCCTCAAAGATTTAAGGAGCTTGTTTGGCCCCACAAAGACTAAAGATTTCTGTACTCCACTTTCATTTCCACTAAGTTTAATTTTAATAGGAGTTACCTGGTTTTTTCAACATATGACGCAAACAGTCGGAGGCAAAGCAGGCGAGCGCTTACATCTCCAGGCCTTACTATTCATTTCTCTCAACAATGACTTTTGGTTCTCAGTTTAGTTTGAATTTCCCAAATCCTGAGCGTTTCTCCTCTTCACGCTCTGTTTAATGTTACGTCTTGCCTGATAATGTAGTCAAGACAAGCTAATTCTGACATGTTCATTATATTCACAAACAACCTCCTTGTAAACAGCACATAGTCAAGCCATAATCCAGCATTCAGTATTTAACGTCGCAAAAGGTGGCAGAAGCAAATGCCCCTGACCCGGCAGTGCTAATCCATCTATTCCGGGAAGAAATCCTATTCCCTGGCCGAAAATCATGGTCATTTTACCCCATCAGCTCTGGTATAATGAAGGCATGAGAACTAGTTTAGTTTATGACCCAATCTATCTTGAACACAACACTGGCAACCATCCAGAGAACCCCCAGCGGGTGGCAGCCATAATATCGCATTTAGAGGAGAGTGGAGTTAAGAGGAAACTCATATTGCTCCCACCACGCCCCGCCTCAGTGGAGGAACTGGAAATGGTGCACGACCCAGACTATATTTCCAGGATTAAAAGCGTGGCTGAAAGAGGTGGTGATTGGCTAGATACTGATACAGTGATGAGTCCAAAATCTTACAAAGCAGCTTTGTACGCCGCTGGTGGGCTTCTAACCGCCGTGGAGGCAGTAATGAAAGAGGAAGTAAATAGTTCCTTTGCTTTAGTCAGACCCCCAGGGCATCATGCTACCAGGAACCAAGCAATGGGTTTCTGTATTTTCAATAACGTGGCTATTGCAGCTAAGTTTGCCCTGGCCAACTTCAATATAGATCGCGTTCTCATCGTTGATTTCGATGTTCACCATGGCAATGGCACTCAAGAGGCTTTTTACACCAATTCCAAAGTTCTTTACTTCTCCGTTCATCAATACCCTTTTTACCCTGGAACAGGATGGGTAGATGAAATTGGATCGGGGGAAGGAGAAGGTTATACAGTCAATTTCCCAATGGCCGCTGGCTGGGGCGATGAGGAATATTTGAGAGCCTTTAACGAAATATTAATCCCCGTAGCAAGACAGTTCCAGCCACAACTTATACTTGTCTCTGCTGGTTTCGATCCTCATTGGGCTGATACCATAGCCATGATGCAAGTGAGTGTTACCGGTTTTGCTCAAATGGTGACAGTACTGAATAATTTAGCTAGTGAACTATGCAGGGAACGTCTTGTTTTCACATTGGAGGGTGGATACAACCTCCAAGTAATTGCATCTGCAGTCAGGGCTACCTTCGATGTACTCCTGGGTAACCCGGAGGTAGTGGACCCTTTAGGAAAACCAACGGAAAGGAAGCCAGAGGGGTTTGAGGAACGTATCAAGAAAATAAAGCAAATGCAGCACCTGCTTCAACGATAACATCCGTTCTCAAAATTTAGATATCTATACAATACCTATACAGGTTTTTTACCGAAGGGAATCCAGGAAAACAGCTGACCCCACTCCCCCTTCTCCCACGTTACCATCAGCGGCCCCGCAATAAATAAAGAACTATAGGTGCCAGCAAGCAAGCCAACAAGCAATACTGCGACGAAAAGATGAATCGTGCTGCCACCAAAAAGGAAAAGCGCTAAGATAACGCAGAGCGTGGTTAAAGAGGTATTCAAGGAACGCGCCAGAGTTTCCAGAAGGCTGGAGTTTACCGTCACCGCAAAATCAGAACTAATCCCTTTAACCATATTTTCCCGAATGCGGTCAAAAGCGACCACAGTATTATTTACACTGTAGCCCACCACCGCCAGCAGTCCAGTAATAAACATAGCATTGACTTCCACATTAGCCATTCGGCCCAGGATAGAGAAAATACCCATTACTATAAGTACGTCGTGAACTAGAGCAATAATAGCGCAAGCGCCCCAGCGGAAGGGCTTGGGCATACGACGAAAAGCCCAGGCAATATAAAACAACATAGCTACGGCAGCTATCATCACAGCGCTGCCGGCGTTACGAGCTGTGTTAGCAGCTATAGATGCGGAAATGGCATTATAATCACGGGCTATAACCTCACTACCCAGGCTTGTCTCCAACCCTTCGGTTAAGCTTTCCCGTTCTTGGGGTGATATTTCTTTCAGGCGAACTAAAAAATCCCCCCCGCTCATTTGAACTATAGTTTCAGGATGCCCCAGGTTTGTGAACTCCTGACGTAGTTGCTCCTGTTCCACTTGCGGGGTAAAGCGAAGCGTCATGGATGTGCCACCAGTAAAATCAATTCCCGGCCGCAGCTTAAAAGCCGCTAGCGAAGTTATAGCTATGATTATTACCAGGGCTGAGAGAAGGAAAAACCACTTTCTCTTGCCTACAAAGTCGATCATGTTTTTACTCCATAAGCCGCTGGGTTAGTAACCAATCGAGTGTTCACAATAATACGAAGGAAAGTTCGGGTAACGACGATAGCAGTAAACATAGATAGAGCTACACCGATAAATAAAGTCAGAGCAAAGCCTCTAACCATAAAAGCACCGAAGGTGCCACCTAACCAGAAAAGGATGATGCAGGCAATAAAGGTAGTGACATTACTATCCCAAATAGCCGGCCATGCACGATTAAATCCGGCTTCTACCGCTGCGCCCAAAGTACGCCCAGCTCTTAATTCCTCCTTTACCCGCTCAAATATGAGAATATTGGCATCCACCGCCATGCCTAAAGATAAAATTGCGGCCGCAATGCCAGGAAGGGTCAAAGTTAAGTTTGCGTGGAAAAGTTTAAAGATAGCCAAGAGGAAAACCCCATAAATTCCCAGGCTAACACAAGCTACTAAACCCGGTAAACGATAATAAAGAAACATAAATAACAATAGTAATATCAACCCAATCTCGACAGCCAGAATACTTTTCCTTACGGAGTCAGCGCCTAAAGTAGCATCCACATCTCGCTGATCTATAAGCGCTAATGGTACATCCAATGCACCAGAATTAAGCTGAGTTACTAAGTCCTCGACTTCATCCAATGTAAAACTACCTGTAATTTGCCCGCTATCGCTAATTACCGCCTGCACTACTGGGGCTGAAATCACCTTCTCGTCCACAAAGATAGCCAGCTGCTTGTGCAAATTACGTTCCGTTATTTGCTCAAAGAGATACGCTCCTTCACTATCCCATTCAAATCTAACGAGCGGCTCATTATAAGCACCAAGGTCTTGCCATGCCCGTTTTAAATATTTCCCAGTGAGTTCTTCCTTATTACCATCTTTGTTTATAGCTTTAGCAGGCTCATCTTTAAAAACGGGATTCCCATCTTCATCAAATTCCGGCTTACCAGTTTCATCAAATTTCTGTTCGGCGAAATAAAGCATCCCGGTTTCGCCAATAAGGTTAATGGCTCTACTGATATCTTTAATCCCTGGAAGCTGAACTAGTATCCGGTCAGTGCCCTCTTTCTGAATCATAGGCTCGGCAACACCATATTCATTGACTCTTCGCTGAATCTTTCTTATTACCGCCGACATGGCTTCCTCGTCAGTTATAGAAGAGCTTTTCTTAGACAAATCAGCCTCATACAACAGCTGGCTGCCACCCTTGAGATCTAGGCCAAGCCGTAGTCCATTAGGTCCAAGTAATTTTGCGTTGAACGGCACTATTGACCAGAGGGCAAAGCCAAATAATACCAGGATAAAGATGAGTAAAGAAAAATTCTTCCTTGTCAATTACCTGACCCCGCACAGCACCGTTGCTTACTTAGTTTCTTTTCCACAAAGGCTAGTGCTCCTTCCTTATCGCTTAACTCGCCACTGGCTTGAGCCTCAAGCACCAAAGCTAGAAGTTCACCAAGCAATGGTCCTGGAGCTAAGCCAAAAATATTCATCAAATCACGCCCATCAACAAGTTTCACTGGCAAAATGTCAGTTTGTTGCCTTTCATTCCCTGCCAGGATATAGTTCATTAGCTGACAATACTCTTCCCATTCCTCCATTTTTACAAGAGGTCCACAGGTGGCCAGATAATCGGCTAAGGCCAAAAACAAAATATCAATGCCACTCTCTCCCGTATCTCGAAAGTAGCGATATATTGCTCGCTGTGTAGGCAATTCCTTACCACTACTCATCTGAACTGGGCGAAGGTGATAGTATACAAGCTTTTCTACCAAATTTGTTTCCTTGTTGCTAAATCGTAATCTGCCCAGAATATCCACCGCTATGGCTGCACCATCCTTAGGATGGCCAAGGAAATGTGCTCTACCTGCGTCATCAACAAATTTTGTCATGGGCTTAGCAATATCATGGAATAAGCCACCTAATTTAAGCAAAGCCCTATGATCGCTGCCCTTAGAAACCTCTGCGGATAAGTGTTGAATTATAGCATCTGCCCAGGGAACAGCGAGCAACATATCCTCGCTCCCATATTCCCAATCATTCTCTCTGACCAGAAATTCTATCGCTGCCACCGTCTGTAGAGAATGATCAAACACATCCCAGAAATGTGTCGTCGGCTGGTCTACTCCCTTGGCCTCTGCTAATTCAGGAATCAAGGCCAGAAGCAAACCAAGATCATCCAAATACCTCAAATAGTGAGCAGCTCCGGGCAAGCTAAGCAATCGAAGCAATTCCTCTCTAATCCTCTCCCCAGGGATTCTAACGATAGACTGGCAATAACGGCGAATCAAACTTTCCGTCTCCCGCTCTATAGTGAAATCAAGCTCCGCTGCCAGACGCACGGCACGCAATAATCTGACTGCATCAGCCTCAAACACTCGCCCATTTACCGCCCTCACCATCCTATTTTCCAAATCATCCTTTCCCAACAAAGGGTCAATCAGTTCAAGTGGTATATCAACCCCCATTTGTCCCAGCTTGACAGCCATAGCGTCTATAGTGAAATCGCGGCGTACAAGATCAGATTCGATATCTCCGGAGAAAGAAGAAAAGTCAAGGTGCCACCCCACTTCATCAACTAGCACTACTCTGGATATTTCATTCGCTTCATCAAGCAGCACAAATTTACCCCCAAGACCATTAGCAATCTCCCTGCCTATATCTAAAGCATTTCCATCCACAGCAATGTCGACATCATTCGTTCGCCTGCCCAAAAGCCAATCGCGAATGAAGCCACCAACTATGTAGCCTTGATGCCCTTGTTCAGCCAACAAACAAGAGACTCTGTCTAAAATGGCGGTTATATCAGTTTGTTCAGAAAGAGGCATTGCCCAATTATAGTTTGAAATAATGCCTATTGTAAAGATATTGTACTGATTTCATATACCTAATCCGTCTCTTATCAACTTATCCTGCCAAATTCCTTTTCTAATTGACGTGAACTAAAATGGATCATTGTTGGTCTGCCATGTGGACAAGTGCGCGGTTGTTTAGCTTGCTCCAACTGCCTTATCAATTCTCTCATTTCCTCATCTCGTAATTGTTGCCCTGCTCTGATGGCACTATGGCAAGCCAGAGACTCAGCTATTTTTTCTTCCCACAGAGCAGGGGTGCTCTTGTCAGCAAAACTACCCAGCAACGTACTTACTATTTCAATGACATCCGCCTTTGCCGCCAACACTGGTACTGTGCGTATTAAATAACTTCTATCGCCAAAAGGTTCGATGGTAAATCCAAATTGAGCCAGAATCTCCTTATTTACTCCCAGGGTTTCCTCTTCTCTAGGGCTAAGTTCTATAGTTATCGTCTGGAGCAGTCCTTGAACTTCAACCTCCCTTTTTGCCCACTGTGCTGAAATTCTCTCATACAGTATGCGTTCATGTGCCGCATGCTGGTCAATAAGGTAAAATCCATCAGGGCCCTCAGCAACGATATAAGTATTGGCAATTTGCCCTAGCACACGCAAAACAGGTAAATCAGAAGCATGTAGAGCAGTAATGGGAACCGGCTCTTTTTCCTCTATCATCCAGGGGTCTGGCCGTGACCATGAAGCAGCAGGAAAAGGCTTAGACACAGGCTTGGCTATAGGCGTTCTTGCCAATGTTCTTTTAACTGCATCTTTCACAATAGCAAAGATAGCCTGCCCATGACGAAATTTTACTTGAGCTTTGCTAGGATGAACATTTACATCGATTTCCTCCGCTGGCAACGAGAGGTCAATTATAGCCACAGGGTGTTTGCCATCCATAAGCAAGCCATGATAAGCCATTTCAGTCGCCCGCATTAGCAAAGGAGAGCGTATCCACCTTCGATTGACAAAGAAGCTAATACGATTGCGATCAGAGCGACTCAAGGAAGGTGGACTCACCAGGCCGCTAGTTTTACCAAATGCATCTCCGCTTTCCACTTCTAACATCCTTTGAGCTATCTCTAAGCCATATATCTGGTTCACCACGTCACGCAAGTCGCCATTGCCCATGGTTTGTAGACTAAGACGCTTGTCAAGAAATAATTTAAATTTAACCTCAGGGAAAGCCAGCGCATACTGGCTCAATATATTAGCAATATAACTATTTTCGCTGTTTACTGACTTAAGAAACTTGAGCCGAGCGGGGAAATAATGAAACAACCTTCGCACAGCTATAGTGGTGCCTTGAGCTCTGCTACGGCTCTCACAGCAAGCTACGTCACCTTTCTTCAGTTGCATATAGGTGCCAGCTACATCTGAAGCTGCTTTGGTGAGAATTTCTACACCAGCAACAGCAGCAATGCTGAATAAAGCTTCACCCCGAAAACCAAGGCTGGAAATGCTTTCTAAATCAACTAAGCTGCTAATCTTGCTGGTGGCATATCTACGAAAGGAAAGCTCTACTTCCGATGCTGGGATACCCAATCCATTATCAGCTACCTTAATCAGATCTACTCCCCCACGCTGCACTTCAACACTAATCTGATTCGCTTCAGCATCAAGGGAATTTTCCACCAACTCTTTCACCACCGAGGCTGGCCTCTCAATTACCTCACCTGCAGCGATTTTTGAAATTACCTCTGGGGCTAAGATCTTGATGTGCACTTGCTTAACTTTACACGTTTTCGTGTATTTTGTCAACAACTCGAATTGACTCATAATTAATGTTACCGCAGGGGGTATCGTTGACTCAAACAAGTGTTACCCAAAAGGAGGGGCAACTCGTTTATGATTGGGACATGCAAGTGATCATGAACGATGGGAATCTACAAACAATAGAACAAGTCAGACAATTTCTGGGAGGTAGTGAGGCGCTTTTCTTCAGGCTCATTCTTCAATTAGAATAGACTGATTTCCCTACCGTGACATGCTGATCTCAAATCCGTGGGCCTTAAGTTCCTCTACGTATTCCAGCGAAGTATACTGCACCCCTTGGTTTGAGTGATGGATTATGCCCGGGGCTGGGTGCCTGTTATTCACGGCCATACGCAGTGCTTTTAACGTCAGCGCGCTATCAATGTTTCCTGATATAGCGTAACCGAGATTACCCGACCGGAGTAAGCATCCAGAATAGCCACTAGGTAGACAAAACTGGTCTGGATGCGAATATAAATGATATCTGCAATCCAAACTTGGTTCAAGCGAGTGATGACCATATCCTTAATGAGATTGGGGTATATTGGCAAGCAGTGGTTACTGTTTGTTGTTTTGACCCACTTCCGCTTGACCTGGCAGAGCAGGTCGCTTTCCCTCATCAGCCGCAATACCTTCTTATGGTTTACCTGCCGTCCACCCCGTTTTAGCTGCTGACTAACCCTGCGGTATCCATAACGGGGAAACTCCAAACAGATGGCTTCAATGCGGTCCATCAAGTCTGCCTCCAACTTCATCCTATCAGAG
>CAZDXE010000017.1:0-22818 GCA_964509565.1 uncultured Dehalococcoidales bacterium
ATGGGCTTTCTTTTAAAGAAGTAAAAGCTGTTTGGTTTTCTCATTCCGGTAACTCCTTATGTTAGGTTAATATCATCACTAACCATACCATCAGTGTTACCTATGTATCTCAGCCTCCGCAGAAAGCAAAATCAATGAAGAAGACACTCAAGTATAATGGGAAAAAGAGCTCCCATAACTACGAGGAAAAGACATTAAGAAATATGCAATACGCGATTGGTGCCGGGCTAATTAGCGTTAATCACAGAAGTAATCAAGAATCACCAAGGGAGATAAAGTTCGCCCCAAGTAACCTCACCTTCTGCTCAGTTTTCTGGCTTTCAACCTTCACCTACCTTGGGTTAGGCTTTTACCTCCTAACTCCTTTCAGTTCCCGCTTACTTGCCACTTCCCTCCCTCTCCATCCTCTCAGGCTTGATCACTTGGGACATTATTAATGTAGCACATTCCCAAAAACTTGTCAAATTTCACCTGCACGGTGCCCAGGACATATATATTTTTTATGTCTTGAAATTGCCACGGATTATTCCACGAGCTACCACTTAAGTTCGTATGAGCCAAGTATAAAGTTTATGTTTTCCTGGAGAGATGTGATTTCCCCCTGAGCAAGGAGTGTTTCATCCAGATCAATCATTATCTTAGTTTCGCCCGTTGGCGAGCCTATAATATGTGCGCTGCCACACTGTTTCTGCTTCGCCTGTGTCTTGAACACCAAAGTAACGCGAGACTGTGTTGAACCACTGGGAAGGGAATATGTTTGTAGCTTCGCATCGCTAACTAAAATTCCCTCTTTTTGCGCCAGATCACGTATCTCGTCATGAAGCATCTCAGGGTTTACACCTCGGTAAGTTTTCTTTATCCGAACTGTCATTTTATCCTCCCATGAGACATTATAACACCTTCCTCCTTATATATTATTACCTCGCTTATCTGATACAATCATTCATGGTTAAGATGAAAAAGGAATTAATGCGAATCCTGACATGCCCAGTATGTAAAGAACCCCTACAACTTAATGTAAATAAAGAGGATTGCGGCGAAGTTATCAGTGGCTTTCTGTACTGCCCCAGTTGCCGGCATTCATATCCCATTGAGAACTCAATCCCCAACTTGCTGCCTCCAAACGTGGATAAAGCTCAAGGAGAATAAGTCGCTCCACTCGTGGGGGATTCCCACACCTCGGTGCATGCTAGTGTTACAGGTGATTCGGAAAAACAGGGTTGAAGCCGATTATATATGGTGGCGGCAAGGTTCTCACATGAAGGCTCTATTTTGTCAAATGGTGATATATCGTTGAGGCAAGCATGGTCAAACAGGGCCAGAACCTCCCTTAAGTGGCTCTTCATTCGAGCAAAATCGTAGGCCAGGCCAGTTTCGTCCAGTTCTATGGCATTTAAACGCAATATTACTTTAAAACGATGGCCATGCAAATTTTCGCACTTACCCTGATAATGTCTCAGGTAGTGAGCAGCATCAAAATGTCCTTGCACAAATAATTGATACATCGAAACCTCCTAATTATATTTTTGCACTCCACCACATCCTTTTACACTGCTGGCTAACTCAACAATACTATTGCCAAGTTCAGGATGAACCAGTTCCGGGGCAATCTCGGATAGTGGTATCAGCACAAAAGCTCGCTCCACTAAACGTGGGTGAGGGATAACTAAATCACTGCTTTTGATGATTTGCCTGCCATAAAAAAGTATATCTATATCGATGGGGCGTGGTGCATTTATTTGTCTGCTCGGTATTCTGCCCATCTTATTTTCAATAACTTTAGCCAGATAGAGAAGTTCTCGCGGATTCAAGGTGGTTGTAACCCTGCATACTAAATTAAGGAAAAATAGCTGCTCTTTACAGCCTACCGGCTCGGTTTCATAAACAGATGAGGTTTTCTCTAAACTTACCTCCCTGGACAGTAACGCTAAAGCCCAAAGGAGATTTTTTTTCCGGTCTCCCAAATTCGAACCAAGGCAAAGATAAACAACAGACAACTCATTCTCCTGCTAAATCCCTTGACAATACAAAGGTTATTTCTTTCCCCTAAACAACACTGTTATCCCTGGCCCACTCCAGGGGGTAAACCAGGTACCAGAGCCCTCCCTGACAAACAATCGTTTTTGCTTTGCCCCTTTTATTCATTGCAAAACTTTCTTCTCCCAGTTTCTAACGTTCTTCACGAAATATCCCTCACCTGATGATTGCGTCACTCACTTTACAGACACGAACCATCTCTTTGACATCATGTATACGGACAATATCGGCGCCACTGGCAACTCCAATAGCTACAGTAGCCATTGTTCCTTCCAAACTCTGCGCAGGAGGTAAATTAAGCACGCGACCTATTATTGACTTGCGTGAGCAAGCTAGAAGAATAGGCCTACCTAAGCCCTTGAGTTCCTCTAAGCGCCGTAAGATTTCCAGGTTTTGCTCTTGCGTCTTGCCAAAGCCAATCCCCGGGTCAATGATGATATTCTCCACAGGTACACCAGCAGCTAAAGCCTGCTGTATGGCTCTCTGCAAATCAGCCCTAACCACAGAAATAATATCAGGGAAGGTAACGTCATGGTGTGGGGAAATATCGCGCTGATTACTCATCAAAATAAGCGGTACATTTCTCTGAGCTGCTAGCTCAGCCAGCTCCGGTTCCTGTTTTAGTCCCCAGATATCATTTATCATGCTGGCCCCGACATCTAAAGCCCCTCGGGCTACCTTCAGTTTGTAGGTATCGACGCTCAGCGGTAATGTTACCTCCTCCCTTAATTTTTCCAAAACAGGAATTAAGCGACCAAGTTCCTCATCAATTGGAATCGGACTCGAGCCGGGGCGGGTGGATTCGGCGCCTATATCAAGCATATCCGCTCCTTCTCTGGCCATGCGCTTTGCCTGGTGCACAACAACTTCAACATCGTCCAGTCCATCACCAGCGAATGAATCTGGAGAAAGATTAATAATCCCCATAATATAGGTTCGCTTGCCCCAGTGAAAAGTTGTCCTGCCACACTGAGTTTGACCAACTTCCTTTACTCTGTCATCATTACAGTTAACCATATCATTGATTATAACAAAGAAGACTATTAAAATATCAACTCAGGCCAAGCGGGAAAAAGAGAAATGGAAATCGAGAAAGAGATAGCTCAATTAAAAAAAACCAGAGAGGAAGCCAGGGCTGGGGGAGGACTTAAATACATTGAGGCACAACATGCCAAGGGAAAATTAACCGCCAGGGAGCGACTCGATATTCTTTTCGACGCAGGAACTTTTGAAGAAATCGACCCTTTTGTAACTCACCGCTGCACTGACTTTGGCATGGCAGAGCGTAAATTTCCTGGTGATTCAGTCGTCACTGGTTACGGCTGGATAAATAATCGTCCCACCTTTGCTTCTTCACAGGATTTTACTGTTTTCGGTGGCTCATTGTCAGAAGTAGCCTCTCAAAAGATTTGCAAGGTGATGGATCTAGCTGCCCAAAACGGCTCCCCTTTTATAGCCATATTGGATTCTGGAGGAGCTCGTATTCAAGAAGGTGCTGATAGTCTTGCTGGCTACGGTGAGATTTTCACGCGAAATACTCTGTACTCAGGTAACATTCCTCAAATTTCAGTGATAGTTGGCCCAACCGCCGGAGGCGCCGTTTATTCACCAGCTATTACTGACTTTGTCTTCATGGTTAAAGGCCTGGGACAGAGTTATATCACTGGCCCTGAAGTTGTCAAAGCAGTAACAGGGGAAGAGGTCAGCCTGGAGGAGCTAGGCGGAGCTATAGTGAACGCTACCAAAAGTGGCAACTGCCACTTCATGTACGAAACTGAGAAACAATGTTTTAAGCAGGTGCGTAAGTTATTAAGCTTCCTCCCTCAAAACCATAAAGAAAAGCCACCCACGGCAAATACTAACGATGATTCTAATCGCGTAAACGAAGAATTTCTTAGCATAGTTCCTGTTAACTCTACTCAGCCATATGATATGAAGAAAGTCATTACAAAGACGGTGGACGACAGTGACTTTATGGAAGTTCAAGAGAGGTTTGCTCGTAATTTGATTGTTGGCTTTGCTCGCTTAGGTGGTCAAAGCGTAGGCATTCTAGCCCAGCAACCAATGTACATGGCCGGAGTTTTGGATATCGATGCTAGTGATAAAGCGGCCAGATTCGTACGTGTTTGTGATTGTTTTAATATCCCAATAGTTACTTTTGTTGATGTTCCAGGATACATGCCAGGGATGGACCAGGAATTCAGAGGCATTATCAGACATGGAGCGAAACTCCTTTTTGCCTATGCAGAGGCTACTGTGCCCAAGATAAGCATAATTATTCGCAAAGCTTATGGAGGAGCTTATATCGCTATGAGCAGCAAGAGCTTGCGAGGAGATATTAATTATGCCTGGCCTACAGCAGAAATTGCTGTGATGGGCCCTGAAGGGGCCGTCAATGTTATCTATCGTAACGAAATCAAGAAATCGAAACAACCTGAGGAAACAAAACAGATGCTAATCCAGGAGTACCGAAATAAGTTTGCCAACCCTTATGTGGCAGCAGCTAGGGGCTATATCGATGATGTCATTGATCCTCGAGAAACACGCACTAAGCTAATCAAAGCATTACAGATATTACGAAATAAGGACATCTGCAATCCACCTAAAAAACATGGTAATATTCCTCTTTGATAACCCCACCCGTTAAAAATTAAAAACCAAACTCGAGGGTAATGCGAGACAATTTGTTTACAGGAGGCAATATGAGTTTAGCTGGCAACAAAAATGCGGTGAAAGTTACCGACCTCACCTTTCGTGATGGCCATCAGTCTTTGCTGGCTACTAGAGTACGTACTAAGGATTTAGAAGCCATCGCTACAGAAATGGATAAAGCCGGCTTTTGGTCTATGGAAGTATGGGGAGGAGCTACCTTTGATGTTATGACTCGATTTCTGAACGAAGACCCATGGGAAAGAGTTCGTATTTTGAAAGAACTAATGCCTCATACAAAACTTCAAATGTTGCTCCGTGGGCAAAATCTTGTCGGCTACCGCAATTACGCCGATGATGTGGTCACTGCTTTCATTCACCATGCCGCTGATTGCGGCATAGATGTTTTCCGTGTTTTCGATGCTGTTAACGACGAGCGTAATTTTGAGACTGCATTTAAAGCTATCAAAGACTGCGGCAAGCATATACAGGGAGCATTGAGTTACTCTCTCACACAACAGAAATTAGGCGGACCCGTCTACAATATTGATTATTATGTCAACAAGGCTCTGGTAATTCAGGACATGGGAGCAGATAGCTTATGCATTAAGGATATGGCCGGGCTCATCGCCCCAGATGATGCTTACAATTTAACAGAATCTCTAAAGCAAGCTCTAAAAATACCTGTCTGCCTGCACAGCCATTTTACCAGCGGCATGGCATTTATGAGCCATTTAAAGGCTATCGAGGCTGGAGTGGATATAATTGATACTTGCATTGCCCCTTTCGCCCTACGCACTTCACACCCAGCAATAGAACCAATAGTACTAGCTCTTCACGGGACATCGCGGGATACAGGGCTTAATTTAGAACAGCTTCTTAAACTAGGCGAATATTTTGAATCTATAGCTCCTAAATACAGCGACTTCTTAGATGCAACAAAAATGTCGGTAATTGATACCGGGGTACTGTGGCACCATATTCCTGGCGGGATGTTTACTAACATGGTGAGCCAGCTAAAGGAAGCTGGAGCGCTGGACAGATTAGCCGAAGTTTATGCAGAACTTCCACGAACTCGCGAGGAACTGGGCTATCCACCTCTGGTTACACCTACGAGCCAGATTGTTGGCACACAAGCGATCAGCAATGTTCTCTTTGGCAGATATAAAGTTATTTCTCAACAGGTTAAGGATTACGTTTCTGGACTTTATGGTAAACCGCCAGCCTCTATCAACCCTAAAATCCAGAAAATCGTTCTTGAGAATTATGCAAGAGGAAAGACCCCGATCACTTGCCGGGCTGCTGATATACTGGAACCAGAGCTAGACAAAGCCAAAGAGGCAACTAAAGACATCGCTAGAGACATTGGGGATGTTCTTACCTATGCACTCTACCCTACTAGCGGAATGAGATTCCTGAGATGGAAATATGGTTTGGAGGAAGCACCAGCGGAAACGAAAGCGAAAACCATGGAAGATGTACGGTGTGAAGACCAGTTAATAACTAAAGCTAAGGCTGGAGAGTTGGTTGATAAAGCAGAAGTGAAGACATCAGCTCAAGGAGTGAGTGGCATAAGCCTTAATATCCTCATCGATGGCAAATACCATAAGGTAGATATCGGGCTTTCCAGTGGTTCTTCTCCTGCTATGCCAGCATCAATAGCTGAGCCCCAAGTCGAAGCGGAAGAAGAGAAAGATGGAGAGGTAAACGGATCCCCCCTGGCAGCACCAATGCCCGGCATAATTATACGTTATCTGGTTAAAGAAGGAGATAAGGTTATAGCAGGTGATGGTGTGGTTATTCTAGAAGCAATGAAAATGGAAAATATCCTGCCTGCCCAAGATGATGGCAAAATCGTGTCCATAAATTTTAAGCCCGGAGATAAAGTAAAGACGAATGATGTACTGGCGATAATAGTGTGACCATATGGCTAAAACTCTAGCGGAGAAAATCTTAACCGACAAATCAAAAACCGATGCCAATGCTGGAGATATTGTCGTTGCCAATGTGGATTTAGCTTTTGTCCAGGACACTACTGGCCCCCTAACGGTACGACAATTCGAGAAAATTAGCTTTCAGGGAATAGCTAAGCCACAGAACGCTGTGGTTTTCCTTGACCACGCTGCTCCTAGCCCTGCCAGGCAGCTCTCTAACGACCATATGCTGCTGCGTCGCTTCGCCAGAGAAACAGGCTGCCGTGCCTACGAGGTAGGTGATGGAGTATGCCACCAGCTAGTAGCTGAATACTTCGCCAAACCTGGTGATATCATTGTCGGCTCTGATTCCCATACTGTTACCGCTGGTGCTTTAGGTGCTTTCGCCACTGGCATGGGCTCCAGCGATGTGGCAGCGGCTTTAGCCCTGGGGAAGACCTGGTTTCGTGTTCCTGAAACTTTTCTCATCAACCTTAAAGGTACGCTTCCAAAAGGAGTTTATGCTAAGGATTTGATCCTGTATCTCATAAATCAAATTGGATCTGATGGTGCCACATACAAAGCTTTAGAGTTTGCCGGCGAAACCTTAGCTCACATTACTGTACCAGAGCGCCTCACGATAGCTAATATGGCTGTAGAAGCCGGCGCTAAAGTTGGTTTATTCCCCAGTGACGAGGCAACTCAAAAATTCCTGACCGCTCAAGGACGCAGCGACAGCTATAGCCCGCTTCATCCCGATGTTGACGCACACTATGAGCGATTTATATCTTTAAATATGCTCGATCTTGAACCAATGGTATCCTTTCCCCATACTGTAGATAATGTTTATCCTGCCAGCAAGGCAAAGGGAATCAAAATCCAGCAGGTATTCATCGGTACTTGCACCAATGGACGCCTTGAAGATTTAGCTGTGTCTGCCCGCATTCTACAGGGCAAAAAAAGATCTCCTGGCACCAGATTACTTGTGGCACCGGCTTCGAGGCAAGTGCTTACTCAAGCCATAGATAATGGTTATATTAAAACACTGATTGAGGCTGGGGCTATTATTCTACCACCTGGTTGTGCTGCTTGCCTTGGTCTTCACCAGGGAGTATTAGGAGACGGTGAAATTTGTCTTTCCACTGCCAACCGCAATTTTAAGGGGAGAATGGGCAATCCCAAAGCCATGATATATTTGGCCAGCCCGGCTACAGCTGCCGCTTCAGCTATAAGAGGTGAGATTACTGACCCCAGAGAGATAATGTGACAAGGTGTTATCCACAAAATTCCCTCTCCTGACAGAAGAGAATTAAGATGAGGACAAAATGTCTGATATAATATTTAAAGGCAACGCTATGAAATTAGGCGATAATATTTCCACAGACCTTATCATCCCCGGCAGATATGCTCATTTAAGAAGCAATTTACCCCAGCTTGCCAAACATGCCCTGGAAGATGCTGACCCCACATTTATCTCCAGAGTAAAACCAGGCGATTTTCTGGTGGCTGGGAAAAATTTCGGGTTAGGCTCCAGCCGGGAGCATGCTCCTGTAGTACTTAAAATGGCAGGCATAAGCGCTATTTTGGTTGAATCAACAGCTCGTATTTTCTTTAGAAATGCTATAAATCAAGGAGTGCCTGTGTTGCTGTGTGACACCGCTAAAATTAGTGATGGTGACAAACTGGAGATAGATTTGGCTCATGGCACAGTGGCTAACTTAACTTCTGGGGCCAGGCTGACTTGCAGTAAAGTTTCACCATTAATGTCTGCCATTCTCAGCGAAGGTGGACTTATCCCTTATATACAGAAGCACAAGGATTTTGTTATAAAGAGAAACTCCTGAGAGAGAGCCATGTGAAGGTGATTAGCGAAGTAAGGCAACCCCAATTTTAGGATAACCATTATGAGACACAAAGTAACTTTCATTCCCGGCGACGGCATAGGCCCTGAGGTATCTAAGGCAACTCGAAGAACGTTGGAAGCTACCGAAGTCCAGTTTCACTGGGACAACGCTATCATAGGTAGCCAGGCTCAGGATATGTTTGGCACACCCCTCCCTGCAAGTGCGCTGGAATCAATAAAGAGAAATAAAGTCGCCATTAAGGGACCAGTGACCACGCCCATAGCCAGTGGCTTTAGAAGTGTCAATGTGGCTTTACGCAAAAAACTAGACCTTTATGCTTGCCTACGCCCCTACAAAACATATCCTGGCGTTCACACCCCCTACAAGAGCGTGGATATAATCGTGGTCAGAGAAAATACAGAAGACCTTTATTCCGGCATTGAATTCGCCATGGGAGATCAGGAAACTGCGAAATTATTAGATTTAGTTGTTCATGCTACTGGAGAAAGAATAAAGGAAGACTCCGCAGTAAGCTTAAAGGTAATATCACAGACGGCAAGCGAGCGAATTACTAAATTTGCCTTCGAAT
This sequence comes from uncultured Dehalococcoidales bacterium, assembly GCA_964509565.1. GTDB lineage: Bacteria > Chloroflexota > Dehalococcoidia > GIF9 > AB-539-J10 > JAGMDB01. The sequence continues at coordinate 9,033 of CAZDXE010000017.1, forward strand.
ATGCAAGGCAGAATGGCAGAAAGAAGGTAACGGCGATTCATAAAGCTAACATACTCAAATTCTCCGACGGGCTTTTTCTGGATACGGCTCGCGAAGTGGCTAAGGGTTACCCAGATATAGAATTTACTGACATGCTTCTGGATGCTACGTGCATGCAATTAGTGAGAAGACCTCAGCAATTTGATGTTCTTGTCTTACCTAATTTCTATGGAGACATTATTTCTGATTTGTGTGCTGGACTTATAGGTGGCTTAGGGCTGGCTCCAGGAGCTAATATAGGGGACGATATAGCTATCTTCGAACCTGCTCATGGAAGCGCTCCTAAATACGCCGGGAAAAACAAAACTAATCCTATAGCAACAATGCTCTCTGGTGTAATGATGCTTCGCCATCTGGGCGAAAAGAATAGCGCTAACAGGTTAGAAAAAGCCATAACGGATGTCATTGCAGAGGGTAAGAGCGTCACTTACGATTTGAAGCTTGATCGCAATGATAGCACTGCTGTAGGAACTAGCCAGGTGGCTGATGCCGTGATAGAGAAGCTGAGACAGGCTGAGAAATAACCTTATTCTATTCAAGCGTGAAAGAGTTACGAGGATAACATCTAAGTAGCCAATACTAACCGAATAGAAGCGACAGATAGATTCTCATAATTTTGCCAGGTATTTTTCAAAATCTTTTACTTTTGGCGGTTTTTTGCCTTTGCCTGGTTCAATTATGTGCCCCTCTTTTTCTAAACATGCTGTTTGAGCTTCTACTCCTCCCGGGTATTTTTCATTGAGTTGCCCTCCGGATTTTAATGTCCGCCAGTAAGGAGTGATGTCTCTCTTCCCTTCTTCTGCTGCTTCATTCGCTGCATTAGCCGCGATCCAGGCAAAAATTCCAGTAGTCATAGGACATCCAATTGTGGCACCATGTTCTTGAGCAAGTTTGGCACGGATTTCATTTATTGTAGTAACTTTACCCACGGGGATTTTTCTCATAATTTCGTCCACTTCTTTTGGTGCTGGGATAACAATTGTGCCTGTCCCCCATCTTTTACTCATTTTATCAGTGATCTTTTCTACCTTTGGCAAATCCTTGCTGTCTGCCAATTTCTCCTGCCACGACTTACGTGGTTTAAATTTACCGCTCATTTTTACCTCCTCTTATGTTAAATTTTTGCGTTCCTTGCATCAAAGAGGAAGACAAGCAGTGCTGCGATGCTTTTGGCATCGCAGATTTCTCCTGAAGCAATAAGCTGAGGTATTTGACTCACAGGAACATGGACGAGTTCTATGCCTTGAGTATCCTCAGCTATGAGGCGGCTGGGCTCAAGGTCGGTAGCCAGATAACAGTGTAGATATTCCGTGCCGTAGCCAGGGATAGAATAAAAACCTCCCAGCCTATCTATCTTCCTGGGCAAATAGCCAATTTCCTCCTGCAGCTCACGGCAGACACAATCTTGAGGTTCTTCACCAGCATCTATGCCCCCGGCAGGTACTTCCAATAAGAATTTACCTACTGGATAACGAAACTGGCGGACCAAAAGCACATTATGCTGGTTATCAAGGACTACTGCTGCTATACAAGCGCTATGTTCTACCACTTCTCGAGTAGCCCTTTTGCCGTTGGGTTTCTCTACAGTATCTACACATAAATTCACTGCCCGACCGTGATAAATCTGCTGGCCAGTTAATTTTTTCTCCGGTAACATGACTCCTCTTTCAGAAATTGCTTTGTCTTGCTTCCCCCCTTGCCCTGCTCTTTTGTTATATAGGAGAGGGAAATTTAAGCCACAACGGTTTTCAGATGTGGTAAATAAGGGCTGATGCATCGCAGTTAGGAAACTTGAGGCAGTGATAGCAATCTCCCCATATCTTACGTGGCAATTCCATTTTATCAACCAAATGGAATCCCTGTTTCTCAAAAAAAGTTGGCCTGCGAGTAAGGCAATAAACAGTAGTTATATCTAACTCTTTAGCCTCATTAAGGCATGCCTGAATCAACAAAGAACCTATCCCTTGATGTTGGCCTTCTTCGATAGCAACCAGTGACCTTATTTCAGCCAAATCAACCCAGTTTATATGTAATGCAGCACAGGCAATAACTCGATCCCCTTCCCTGACTACAAAAAAATCTCTAATATTCTCATAAATCTCACTTAAGGCGCGGGGTAATATATCATCCTGGCTAACAAAGTGATTGATTAATCGCTGAATTGAGGTAGCATCTCTTGTTTTTGCTTTCTCAATCTTCATAATTGCTCCTTCCCTCTTAACTTACGCCTCAGCGAGCTATAGAAATATTTTGGCTGATGTGTTTTTAAGAAGCGCGCTACATAAGTGCTGAGTTTTACTCTGATGCTTTGTTCACTATAGATAGATATATCAACCTGGCCGTCAAGGCTAAGTATGCCCTTATCTCCAGCCACAATCTTTAAATCAACCACACTTTGTGAGGGCAAAACCAGAGTGTGGTTCAATCCGAGATGGCAGGATATTGGCTGAAGGATTATTTCTTTAGATTGGGGATGAAGAATCGGCCCGCCGGCTGCCAGCGAATAGCCAGTACTGCCAGTAGCCGTAGCTACAATAACTCCGTCAGCCCTATAAATGGCTAACATTTCGCCGTTAATTTCTATTTTTACATTAACCAACCGAGCAGCAGTGCTTCGCACTACCACATCATTCAAGGCATAGAAACTTTCATCTCCAAGTCGAGCTTCAAGCATGGCTCTCTCCTCAATCCAACCAGCACCTTTAAGCAGGTCAGGTAATTTTGATACAGCTTCGTCAGCGCTCAGCTCAGTAATGAAACCTAACCTCCCTAAATTTATACCCAGTATGGGCACATTTGCGGGAGCTGAAATGTGAGCAGTGTGAAGCATGGTGCCATCGCCACCAACACTCAAGAGCAAATCTGAACCAGTTACCTGCTGCTTAGCTTTGTCTTCCTCCCATGCAGGACATTGCCATGAAGAAACCCCCAGGGTAGATAGTAATTCCCCCAGCCTAGCAGCTACATCTCGGGCTTTTTCCAGTTCAGAGTTATACAGAATACCAACTTGTTGCATAAATCTCATTTTAGCATATCCCCGGCAGTAGCTCTCCAGAGAGCATATCAACAATACGGGAGGATCCCAGTCTCGTCTTCATAATTAGCCTCCCAGGATAAGTATTGCTTATCTCGCCAATAATAGATGCTTCTTTCCTATAGGTATTTTGCTTCATTTGAGCCAACTGTAGATTTCCCATTCCAAGCATAATTAGCCTACGCCCTTATTTATTATCTGTCTATTTAAACCAAACCGCGTCATCTACCAAAACAATCTCGGGGGTAGATGATAAACTGCCCTGCGCACCTGTCTTCCACAAAATGGTGATGCTCGAGTCGCTTCCATTTCTAAAGTTAATCCTGCTCTTGCACGTTCGTGGCAATCGCAGTGGCTCGTTTCAAATCCACCATGGAATTTACATTAAAAAAACTTAAATGCTGAGGGTCAAATTTCTGGCATTCCTCCTGCTCGACATACCTGACTCGCAAAATATCAAGTACCCGGCTTATCTTTAAATGATCTCGCTCTAATTCTGCTCTTATTGTATTTATACAGCTCCTGGAATAAATGGCGTGCAGGGGCTCAATCATCCTCTCTCCTGATCGAGGAATAACAACATCAAAGCCCTCGGACAACTCAATCATGTAACGCAGCAACTCAACATTAAGAAAAGGCATGTCACAGGCAACCACAATACTATAAGGAAATTTAGAAGCAAGCAACCCTGTACATATGCCTGCAAGAGGGCCCTTGCCAGGGTAAATATCTACTACAACTTCTGCTTCACAAGCTACTGGAAGTCCGAGCTTCTTTTGAGATGTTACTACTAGAATCTGGTTACTTATTGTTTTAAGCTTTTCGATAACACGTTCGAGCAGGCTCTTGCCGCAGATAGTCTCTACTGCTTTACATCTGCCTAGCCGCAGACTTCTCCCACCAGCAAGGATAATTGATGTTACCATCCCCCGTACCTGCGAAAACTATCGATTAGACTCATATCCCGTGCAGTCACTCCCGATGATTCTTTCTTCATGAGAATAAATATTGAATCTGTGTTCTCTGGCAAACCCAATAAGAGTTATGCCATAGCACTGTGCGTTCTCTATAGCCAGGCTGGTAACGGCTGAGGTACTAGCCACTACAGGGATTCGGCTATAGATTATTTTACTGATGGTCGATGCTGTCTGCCTGCATGATACTACCAATATACTTCTAGCAATATTTATATTCCTCTGGAGCGCAAGGCCAATGGTTTTATCCATAGCGCAATGTCTGCTTGTATCCTCAGCGAAGACTGAGTCATGCTTGCTAAGTATCCCTGCAACATGGGTGCCTCCAGTTTTCGCATGTAGAATGCTGCGCTCATTGAGTCTCTCCGCTGCCACCCAGATATCAGATACATTTATCTTTATTTCTGACTTAATTTCATCCAACTCTACATTGCTGCTATCAACAACAGCCTCAGCTTCAAATCTCTCCTCCTGCGACCTGATTTCTATATCCCTTATGTCAGATAGGCCACATATCCCCTCAGAGACCAGATATCCCCGGACCATCTCCTCCAGATAAGTTGGTAAACAATAAAATGTCCTGTAGTGCTTACCATTGAGTCTAAAGAGAACTTCAGTCTCCAAGGCAACTGTATCAATATCAATTCCCCTACATTGATTCGCTACTCTTTGGATTTTAATTTTCGCTAATTCCGCCATCTCATATCTCCTGTTGCTTGAGCTCCAGTTTGTTGTGGAACATTTCTCCTGAGTAGCTCCACAGATTCACCTCAAGAGCTATGGAGAGTACCCAGCCGCATCAATCAAATTCGCCATATATTCTACACTTTTCTATGAGATGTTGGCTAACTATGTTGAAACTCCATGATAATGTCCCGTAGATAAGTCGCTAGAAACATCCCCTTTCCGAGATGGGTGGTAAAAGCATAGGCAACTCCTAAAGAAGGTGCCTAAATGGAAGGGAGGAGCATTAATCATGAATCAAAGGGAACGCTGCCGTTTGGTGATAATGTCGAGAGTGCGAGATAGAGCAATGACCATAAGAGAAACATCAGAAGTTATGAGGATAAGCTACTGTCAAGATCAGCGGATATACAAGCGATATAGGGAGCAGGGAGAAAGGATGTCTGATGGACAAGGTAGGCGATGCAACAGGGAAGATTCAGCATCAAAGCTAAACCCCGTGCCAAGGTATTAACTGTATGAGATAAGCAGAGGACATTTCTAATGAGTCCTATAGAGGACATTTCTAAAGAGTCTTGACACCCGTGGCCTCAGGGAGCTTGCTAATGCCGCCTGATTATGCCAAAGTGTTCGGTTCAAAAAGTGTCCCATTTCGCTGATCGACAACACCCTGAGCATGGTAATAAGTAATTCCTGATACATTGTTGTTGGTGATTTAGCTTCAGGTGGTACTAAACAGTACCACCTTGTCATTTCAAGTGGTGAAAAGTTCGTTAGCAAAAATGTTAGCAGCTTTTATTTATTGCTGGAATTATTGATAGGTTTATTTGTTTGTTGCAGAAGAAATTTCATAGACAATCTTAGCATTTCCCAGTTACCAGATAAGAAACCCGCAAGAATACCCTCGCTTTCAACTGCTTGTTTTATAATATTCAAAGTGTCTTCGTTGAATGTCAATTCCTCAGTTGTACTAGCTATTGAAGTACGAAACTCAATAAGTTTTTGAATGTTACTAAAAGCGAGTTCTAGTCTTTCTGTAGAACCAGCAAAAACAGACTTTATATTTGCCTGTATTTTTTTAATGAGTAGCAAAATGGAACTATAATCGATTTTCTTTTCCGGTAATAGTGCGATAGTGAATTCGATACCTAAAGATTTCTTGAGACTTTTGTCAGATAGAGTTAATGGCTTATCTTGGACCGTTGTCATTATGAATGAATAGTAAGCTCTGATAATTGGAAGTGAGGTTATCAAAATAAGGTCAATGGAATGGTCGAGCCTGATATAATTGGAATACTTGTTTTGAAAAGAGGATTTTAGTTGTTTTGTTTGATGCTTAAGTTCTTCAGTAATTAAATCAGCAAAGGCTTTTGCTGATTCCTGTCCCATTACGGAAAGATTTATTTGCTGACCGATTGCTATGGGTGTTTGATGAGGAGGGGAATCGGACTTTGAGAAATCAAAGAAACTACCTATCTTCAGTTTTTGTACGAGCATCAAAAGTGGTAGAACTACCAATATCAACAATAGCCAGAAGTTGGGTGTAACATTATCATTGAAAAATGGATAAAGTAAGAAAAATAAAACAATAAGCCAAGAGATAGATAGGAAGACAGAGAATATCTTCTTTGTAATATCAACTTTCATTTTAGTTACTGCCCAGATTTATCAGCAAATGGTTTTTTCATAGCCACTTTACTTTTATCACTGTAATTATTTTTAAGATTAACACTTAGTAATTACGTTTGCAATATTATGTATTTGTGATTTTTGACTATGTTGTTGTCCAGCGAAAATGTCACCCTAACTGTCCAGTGAAAATGTCACCCCCTATTGATATATACCCTTAAAAGGTCTGCGCCAGGGATGGTCTGGTCTGGGCTGGGCTTGGTGTGATGAAGAAGCTTAGGCTGCACAGTTTTCTTTGCCGTGACGATGGGCACAGCAGGTTCATCAGAATCAAGCATCCCTGGTATAACGCGAGCTATATTCCTCGCCCTGAGCACTGGAGAGCCTCTGGCGGTGCTGGTCTGGCAGCCAGGAGATGTCCCTGGTAATATACCGCAAGGCTGCCATCCATCCTCTCCATAGTCTGGCTTAACCTCCTTTATAGTGGTAGCCAGAGCATATCTTAAATACCTTCGGTTCGTTTTTATATGATTTAACGGCCTCCCCTTCGGTTTGATTTTAGATGATTCAATTCGCATCATTGACGAAATAGAGAGAGTTTGCTAGTATAGAATTCGCCACTGACCTATGTAGCAGTGAGCTTAAAGCAAAATTAAGTAGGAATTTCCGCTTGGATTGGCAACGACCGAGACGGCAAGGAGAGTTTAGCATGGTAACCCTCTCGACGATGCCGAGAGGGTTTTTATTTATGATTATGCAAATAGCTTTAATTAATACCCATGGAATTGCTGAACCTGTAGCTAACATCCCCACAGTCAAGGAGACGAAGCAATGCTAACAATTGGGTTTATTGGCGCCGGAACAGTAGGCACAGCACTAGCATCAAGCCTTCCTCCAGAGAAATACAAAGTGCTTGCTGTACATAGTCGCACGCCGAGCTCAGCACAAAAGCTAGCTCAATTAGTGCACGGCTGCCAATTCTGCCAAACGGCCCAAAAAGTAGCTGATGCTGCTGAGCTAATCTTCATCACTACTCCCGACGATGTTATTTCTAAAATAGCCAGCGAAGTTGACTGGCATGAAGAGCAGGATGTCCTGCACTGCAGTGGCGCTCATTCCATTGATATTTTAGAGCCAGCGAGGCAATGCGGTGCTAATGTAGGCTCTATCCACCCATTACAAACCTTCGCCAGCATTAACGAGGCTGTAAAGAATCTGCCTGGCTCTACTTTCGCCTTAGAAGCTGACGAACCGCTGCTATCAAGATTAAAAGAATTAGCTTCCTCTTTAAATGGCAGATGTGTAGAACTTAAGCCAGGAGATAAAGTACTATATCATACAGCGGCTGTCTTTGTATCTAACTACCTGGTGACGTTGGTCAAGTTAGCCCTGGATTTGTGGCAAGATTTTGGAGTGCCAGCAAAGGAGGCAACAGAGTCTTTGCTCCCATTACTTAAGGGAACGGTCAACAATATTGAAAATATCGGCTTACCCAACTGCCTCACTGGACCCATAGCTCGTGGTGACCTGGGTACTATAGATAAACACCTGAGCGCCCTTAAAGCTATAGACTCTCCTTTACTTACTACATATCAGGAATTAGGGCTTCAAACCATCTCCATTGCTTTAGCCAAAGGAAAGATTGATGTGGATAGAGCTGAGGAGTTAAAAGCCCTGCTTAAGAGGCAAGGTACAAAATAAGATAAGAAACAGGAGGCGCCAGAAATGCGAGTAACCATCAATGAATTAAAAGAGATGAAACAAAATAAGGAAAAAATACCCATGTTGACTGCTTACGATTACATAACAGCCAAGCTAGTAGATGAAGTCGGCGTGCCTCTAATACTGGTTGGCGATAGCCTTGGCATGGTAATGCTTGGATATGACTCAACCATACCAGTAACCATTGATGAAATGCTTCACCACACGAAAGCTGTGGTCAGAGGTACCAAGAAAGCCCTGGTAATAGGCGACATGCCATTCATGACTTATCATGTGAGTATTTCTGACGCTTTATATAATGCAGCACGCTTCATTCAGGAAGGTGGAGCGCAGGCAGTGAAATTAGAGGGAGGTGAAATCGTCGCAGAGACGGTGAAACGTCTCACTTCCTGTGGCATCCCGGTCATGGGACATATTGGACTTACTCCACAATCCATATACCAGCTAGGCGGGTTTAAAGTACAAGGAAAGGCTACACAGACAGCCCAGCGTTTAATTAAAGACGCCCAGATCCTGGAAGAAGCTGGCGCCTTCTCTATTGTTCTGGAATGCATTCCTGCTCCACTTTCCAAACTAATTACCCAAAAGACAAGCATCCCTACGATTGGTATCGGTGCTGGACCCGATTGTGATGGGCAAGTTCAGGTAATCAGTGATATTTTGGGGCTTTACACCGATTTTGTACCCAAACATGCCAAACGCTACGCTAGATTAGCCGACGAAATAAAAGTCGCTATCGCTGATTACGTAGCTGAGGTTAAATCTGCTAGCTTCCCTACAATGAAACATAGTACCCCAATGGACGAGAACACTATGTCTTCCCTCAACAAATAAGGGGCAGCGTTGGCAAAATCATCCGTTGTTATTTTCCGAACGAAATTTCCCCTCCACTCAATGGAGAGGGTTGAGAGCCCGCCTTGAATTTACCCAAAGATGTGGTTGAGAACATGGACATAATAAGAACAGTTGCAGAGATAAAGGAATTAAGACGTAAGATTAGTGGTTCGATTGGTTTTGTCCCCACCATGGGTTTTCTCCACCAAGGCCATCTAGCCTTAGTAAAGAAAGCCAGGGCGGAAAATTTTACCGTTGTGGTCAGCATTTTCGTCAACCCCACCCAGTTCGGCTCCGGGGAAGCTCTTAAAGCTTACCCGCGTGACCTCAACCGCGATTTGAAGCTTTTGGAGATAGAAGAAGCGGATATTGTTTTCGTGCCCCCTGATAAGGAGATTTACCCACACGCATTTAGTAGCTGGGTAGATGTAGAGAGACTCACAGAGCATCTTGAAGGCACATCACGCCCAGGATATTTTAAGGGGGTAACCACAATTTGCGCTAAGCTATTCAACATTGTCCAACCTACAAGAGCTTATTTTGGGCAGAAGGATGCCCAACAGGCACTTGTTATAAAGAAAATGGTAGCTGACCTCAACATGAATCTGGAGATTATAACTGTGCCCACTGTTAGGGAAAGCAGCGGCTTGGCTATGAGCAGTCGCAATGCCCATCTCAATCCTGAGGAACGCCAGGCAGCGACCATTTTATTCAAGGCTCTCACCCTGGCCAAACAACTACGGCAAAGTGGAGAAAAAGACGCCAACAAAATCCGCGAAGCAATGACCTCACTTATTCAAAAAGAACCTCTGGCACAGATTGATTATGTCAGCATCGCCGATGCCAATGATTTAGGAGAATTAGAGATTGTTGTCCATCCATCTCTAGCTTCTCTAGCAGTTAGAATAGGCAAAATAAGATTGATAGATAATATGATTCTATAAATAGATGTTCCTCTCATGCAACTTTGAATTACAAAAGGAGACACAATGAATTTGCCACCTACCTTAAGCAACAATCACTCCTTGATTAGCACCATCAGCCCTATCGTGGCCAGAAGTGCCATAGCAGCACCGAAAAGGAAGGGGGCTGCTGGATTAACCATCTGCCATAGCCAGCCGGCAATGAGGCTCGCTGGAAGTAGTGTAACCCCCACTACACCGTGAAAGAGACCATAAGCAGTTCCTCTCCTCTCCACTGGCGCTAAATCAGCTACAAAAGCACGGACTGTGCCCCCTGCTAATCCGTAGTAAACTCCATAAAAAGCAAACACCAGCCATATTTGCCAGCCGCCTCTTGGCGGAACTAAGGCAAGCCCAAGATAAACCATGGCGTAAACCAGCCAGCCTGAAAGTATAACTCGCTTCCTACCCAGCTTATCCGATAGCACTCCTGCTGGTGTAGATAAGGAAGCATAGACAAAATTGAACAGCAGCAACATCAGAAGTACATAAACAACAGAGTTGCCCAGATTTTGTGCTCGTAGTGCCAGAAAAGCGTCGCTGGAATTACCCAGTGTAAATAGAAAAATAACACCAAGAAAAATTTTGAACCGTTTATCAAAGCCAGAAAACAGGCCATTAAGCTTGGCGATGGAGGAACTATCTCTCGATACCTCATTTTTGGGTTCTTGAATAAAAAAGAACACAAATAAAGCCAACACCGCTGGGATAATGCCGATTAACACCAGTTGTTGATAGGTGTCCATGGTAAGTGCCCAACTCCCACCCTGGCGCCAGAGGACAACAACTATCGCTGAAACAATGCCCATAACAGCGCCAAAGGTATCCATAGCACGATGGATACCAAAGCCTTTGCCTCTTTGCTCAAGAGTTAAGGAATCGGCTACCAAAGCATCTCTTGGAGCTGTGCGAATACCTTTGCCCACCCTGTCAGCAAATCTCACCCCAAAGGCTATGCCCCAGGTTGCAGCCAAGAGCATGAATGGTTTGGCACAGGCAGATAAGGCATATCCCAGAAACGTCAGTGACTTTCTCTTTCCCAGTTTATCGCTGAGCCAACCGCTGAAGACCCTGAGTAGTGAAGCTATGCTCTCAGCAGATCCCTCAATTAAACCGATAACCGTAGTGGGCGTATGAAGCACATTGAACAAAAACAATGAGAAGATAGGAAAAATCATCTCACTGCTAACATCAGTGAAGAAGCTAACTAAACCAAGGAAAAACACGTTAGGGTTAAGCCCAAAAATTCGCTTCGATTTCATATAACAAGTTTGCCTCAAATGGAATTGAGCTTACTCGTATAAGATACCTCCACATTATGCGAGTAAGCTCAGGTAAAGTACAAGAACTTAGTGGGCAGCCACTTGCTAGAACACTACCTGAATAATCACTATTGCCCCAACTATAATAAGGTAAATCCCTATTAAATAGTTCAGGATCTTAGGAAAAATCATGACTACAATGCCACATATGAGAGTTAGCACTCCCATAGCTAGTCCTGTTACGCCGAATAGCTGCATAATAGTATCACCTCCTTACAATTGCTAATATACCAATCACAATGAGCCCAATGCCTACTATCAGGCGAATGAGCTCGGGAAAGGCGAGCACCAGCACCCCCATAACGATGGCTGCTACCCCTATCCACAAACCTTTTATCTTCATGGCTCATCACCTCCTTAGCTCATATAATATACCCAAAATATGGTAAAAACAATAACCTTTAGCTAGCATATCTTTGTTGATACCACTGTCAAGAAAAGCTTATCATACACATTTCTCACTATGACAGAGGTAACCTGTTCAGTTATAATCTAATGCGGCATGCTTCTGGGAGAAAGTTGAAGATGGAAATAATACCAGCTATTGATATTAGAAACGGTAAGTGTGTTCGGCTGTATCAGGGTGATTACAACCAGGAAACTGTTTTCGATGAAAACCCGGAGGCAGTAGCTTTGAGATGGAAATCCCAAGGTGCAATGCGGCTTCACATAGTTGACTTAGACGGAGCAGCCACTGGTGAACCAAAAAACATAGCAGCGATCGAGGAAATAATAAGGACGACTGGCTTACTGGTAGAACTAGGCGGTGGCATTAGAGATGAAAATATAGCAGAGGAACTACTCCAGAGAGGCATTAATCGTGTAATCCTGGGCACGATGGCTATAGAGAAACCAGCATTAGTGAGGAGATTATGCCAGCGATTCGGGGAAGCCATTGTAGTTGCACTTGACGCCCGTAAAAGTAAGATAGCCATACATGGCTGGCAGAAGGACACAGTTGTTGATGTTTTAAAACTAAGCAAGGAGATGACTAAATTTGGAGTGAGGCGCTTTATTTATACTGATATAGAAAGGGATGGCACCCTCACTGAATCTAACTTTGATGCTGTAAAAAAACTAATTGCCATGGTGAATGTACCCATTATCGCTTCGGGTGGTATTTCCAGACTAAGGCACTTGCAAAGACTTAAAGAACTAGGAGTAGAAGGAGCTATTGTAGGGAGAGCTCTTTACACGGGAGACATCGATTTACAGGAAGCAATAACTAATATTGGAGGCCAGAAAACAGATGCTAAAACTTGATGATAAAGGTTTGATTCCAGCTATTATTCAGGACGCCAGCAATAGCGAAGTTCTTATGTTAGGCTATATGAATAAAGAATCGCTGAAGAGGACGCTGGCTAGCGGAGATGTTTGGTTTTACAGCCGCAGTCGGCAGGAATTATGGCATAAGGGCGCTACCTCGGGTAATTTTCTCAGGATGAAATCAATCACCAAGGATTGTGATAGCGACACGCTTCTCGTTCAAGCTGAGCCTGCAGGCCCTGTATGCCACACCGGCAATAGAACTTGTTTCTTCCAACAGTTGGAAAAACAGGATATTGATTAAAGGGTTAAGGTAACTCGTGGTTGTTTTGGGTTTTCACAATTCCTTCTATTTCCTTTGAATTCAGCTCTATATATCCATCTTCTTTTGTAATACTAGCCATTTGTATCTTGCCACCTACTCTATCATCATGCTTGGCTGTTTCTAAGACTATCCTTACTGCAATTTGCTTTAACACATCCATCTTCAGCCCCTCATATAGACGTTTCTTCTCCTTGCCTATTAGGTATTCTCCTACTGTTGTTATTCCTGTAATATAATAAGGATTCATAATGCAAGGTGCGAATCGTGGCTCCTTTGGAGCAGAACTTAGGGATACAAGTTTTGGTTCTCCTTCACTAGTATATCCAGCCAACACAAACTCTATAACATACCCACTGGTATTCTGAAAGGATGGTGGAACGCCTTTGGCGTAGAAACTGTAATCGTTTTTAACAACTCTTGAAAAGTGTCTAGCTACACTACTAATACCACTTATTTTCTGCTTTTCTTCCTCTGGTATATCATTCAATATCTCTTGGTATAGTTCTATTAGCCAACGTGAATATCCTCTATTCCCACCTACTTGCATTATACCTACAGAATTGTATAGCTCCCTTAGCTTCTTTGCATAATCGTGGTGAGTCTTACAAGCTTCGGATTCTTCAATTACTCTACTATCAGTCGCTAAGACAATACCATCTATGCCAACAAGCCCAACCGCTATACTCATTACTGGACTCCTTGAGAAGTAGAATATATCACTCCAATCCCCCCAATTACACCATCTTTCATTATAGCATAACAAATTATCACAAATGGGCAAGGATAACCCCTCCTCTTCTTCCCCGCACAATTCGCCAAAATTGCAATCCCCATACCAGAAACAATCAAAACAACCACGAGTTACCTTAACCGATTAAAGGGAGTCAAACCATCTAGCAAAATGCTAGGGCTATTACATTTCAATAGCCTAAGCTGCTCCTTGCGCAACTTAATGCACAAATTACTGGCTACGTAAGTGGTGATTTAATTCTAAC
>CAZDXE010000018.1:0-22801 GCA_964509565.1 uncultured Dehalococcoidales bacterium
ACCCTCGACGTCTTGCTTGGGAAGCAAGCACTCTACCGCTGAGTTACACCCGCAATTGCTGATGTTTTTGTTTATACATGTTATTCGAATGGTTCTAGAGTTAGCAATTTCTTGGCAATCTGTGGGTATTTAGCAATAAAGAGCAACTCATCTTCAGTAAGTGGCTTCTGTGTTTCCACATTGGCGTATCTTACTAGCTCTAAAACTTTTCGTGCCTCTTGAGGATCTTCGAAATGTACTGCTATCTGACCCATGATGTGTCTGAACCCAGATATCCCGCTGTATTGACCCGAGCATATCTCCCGTCCAGTGTCTACAAGCTCTGGTTCCCCTCTACCTATTTCTGTGAAGTCATATAGTTCATAATTTTCAGGGTCCTTTAACACACCGTCGGCGTGGATGCCCGAGGCATGGGCAAAAGCATTGCTTCCAACAGCTGGTTGATTCATGGGAATAGGGACTGCAAAGGCATAGCTGGCGAACTTAGCTAGTTTCCATGCTCTTGTTAGGTCAATTGGGTTACCTAAATGATACTTCTCAGCAAAATCTTTAGATTTGGTAATAGCTAGAATTGTGGATAGTCCGTCAGTATTGCCAGCTCTTTCTCCAAACCCATTGATAGTGGTGTTGATATAAGCATCCTGGCCTCCATCTATGGCTCCCTTGGCTCCAGCAATAGAATTGCCGACAGCCATCCCTAAATCGTTATGGCAGTGGACCTCAATAGCGATGCCTACATTCTTCGCCAGTGTCTTGATAGTTTTGTAAATACTAAAAGGGTTATCATAGCCAAGGGTATCACAATATCTAAGCCTGTTAGCTCCATGTTCTTTGGCTGCCATAGCGAACTTGATTAAGAAATTTATGTTGGTCCGGGAAGCATCCTCAGCGTTTACGCCTATGCTTTCAGCTCCAAGTGTTTTAGCCGTTTCTATAGCATCGATCATCATCTGTATGATGTCAGCTCTGCTCTTTTTCCCTTGAAATTTGCCATTGATCATCTGGGCTGATGTGGATATAGATAGGTTGAGATGCCGAATAGCGGGGACAAATTCAAAGGCTGTTTCTATATCTGTAACGGTGGCTCTTACCCATCCTCCCAATCGAATGGGTTGTAGTATTCCCATTTTAGCCAGTTCTAAGTTGGCCTGGAGATAAAGCGATTCATGTCTCGTTGTGGGAAATCCAAATTCTGACTGGAATATACCCAACTCGTTAAGATATATATTTACCATCGTTTTTTCCAGTTTACTTAGACCGAGATGGGCAGTTTGAACACCATCACGATTGGTAACATCTATAAAATAAATCTTTGGCATGTTTATCTCCTTATGACGGGAACTGGGTAACAAGCCTACATTGTTGCCATTGTATAGTCAAACACACCATTATTATAACAAATCATCTATATGAAGTTTAGCTTACTTCGGCAGTAGTTAGTATGTGATATAATAAATCAGATTCTTGATGGCACGAATAAGAGCGGGCATAATAAATGTTACTGGGTATATTGGAAGCGATCTGGCTCGTTTACTTTATCAGCATCCTCTGGTGGAGCTTAAATCGGTTGTTGGCAGAAGTGCTGCTGGCCAAAAGCTGGGTGATGTTTTGCCCTACCTTAGTGAAACCGGGCTTTTAATAAAAGATAAACTTGATGGTGATATGGATGTCGTTTTCTCGGCAATGCCGCACAAATCTAGCGTGGATATAGTGCCAACATTGTTGAAGAAGGGTATCAAAGTTGTTGATGTTAGTGCTGATTTTAGGCTAAAAGATGCCAGTGAATATCCTGTATGGTATGGATTTAATCACCCTGCACCTCAATTGCTGGAAGAAGCAGTTTATGGTTTGCCTGAATTACACAGGAACGAGATTATCTCGGCTAATTTAATAGCTAACCCTGGTTGTTATAGTACAAGTGCTATCCTGGCATTAGCTCCGGTGGTTAAAGAAAAGCTTGTTTATTCTGATATAATAATTGATAGTAAGTCGGGCGTTTCTGGTGCAGGCAGAAGTTTGAGTTTGACTACTCACTATTCCGAGGCCAATGAAAGTACATGTGCTTACTCCATTGGAGGCCATCGACACCTACCCGAAATAAAGCAGGAATTGGAGGGGTTAAACCCTGGATTTTCTTTAGCGATAACTTTTGTGCCTCACCTTGTGCCAATGACCCGAGGTATATTAAGCTCCTGCTATGCTAGATTAAAGAAGGAGTGGCTAGATGGGAGAGCTAAAGAAAAGTTACAACAGCTCTATCGGGAATTTTACAAAGATGCTCCGTTTATTCGGATAATGAATAAGCCTCCTCAAACCAAGTATGCTTGGGGAAACAACTCTTGTTTCATCTACCCTACTGTTGATTTAAGGACAGAAAGGTTTATAGTCATTAGCTGTCTTGATAATCTGGTAAAAGGAGGAGCAGGGCAAGCAGTTCAGAACATGAATTTGATGTTTAATTTACCAGAGACAACAGGGCTTAAAGCCTTGGCTATTTACCCGTAGTGTAATGTTATCTGCCCTCATCGTCTAGTGGCCAAGGACGCCAGCCTTTCAAGCTGGAGACCAGGGGTTCGAATCCCCTTGGGGGCACTTTAATAATTCTTTAGTATTTCGTTTACTAAAGTACCGACGTAGTTGGCTATTGCTGGAGCACTCGTCAAACCGGGAGAATCTATGCCAATCAAGTTGATGAAGCCAGGTAAGTCTCTGTTATATTCATGGTTTATGATAAAATCTCTAAACCCCTCTCTCTTTTGAAGGCTTGCTTTCACTCCTGCCATTTCGGGTTCCAAATCGTGACACTCTATGAATGGTAAAATTTTCATTATGGTTGATTGGCAAAAGGCTTTCTTGTTTGAATCGTCAATTTTGTAGTTTATTTCATCAACAAAATGATAAAGAGGTCCAATTCGCATTCTGCCGCTAATGTCGTAGCAAACGTGGGCTCCCAGATCAGTGGTTGTTGGCATGGGGTATATTAACCTGTTTAACAATTTACTTTTGCGATTACTGACGCTGTAATATTCTCCTTTAAGAAAACGTAGCTTATAGCCCGCCTCATCTATATTTACTCCAGCCATACTGGCTATCTTATCACTTCTGAGACCAGCGCAATTAATCAGAACCCTTGTTATGAAACTGAAGCTGCTCTGGCTATCTTCCACCTTAATTCTATACCCGCCTGGTACTTTATCTATGCCAGAGATTTTCGTTTTGTAGGCTATTTGAGCGCCGTTGCTTCTAGCTTTGTTAAGGAAGTATTTCATTAAAGCTTGTGACTCTATAACGCCTGTAGACGGAGAGAGGAAGGCACTAATTCCTCTTATATTTGGCTCTAATTGGCTCATTTCCTTTTGAGAAAGCATTCTTAAATCTACACCGTTGTGCTTACCCCTGTTATATAGTCTTTCTAGCTCTTTGCTTTCTGAATTAGTGTTGGCTACTATGATTTTTCCTATTCTTCTGTAATTTATTTTGTGCTTCTGGCACAGATCGTAAAGAAATCTATTACCCTCCACGCACATCCTTGCCTTTAAGGAATTTTTGGGATAATAAATGCCAGCATGAATAATCTCGCTATTATGGCTGCTTGCTGCTTGCCCGAATGTTCTATTCTTTTCCAGGATATAGACTTCCCTGGATTCATTAGCTATCTGCGATGCTATAGCCAAGCCTATGACACCAGCACCAATAATAGTAATATCGGTTTGATATGACATTTCAACTAGCTATTAAGATTCTCCTGGCTATAATTTTCATAAAACACTAATTCGGAGAGTTCTCGTCTGGATGGTGTCCTTCCTTTTTCTGCGGGATAGCCTAAAGGAATTATCTCAACTACAGATATACCATCTGGGATATTTAGAATCTGAGCAACTTCTTGAGGATTGAACCAGCCTACATGTACAGTTCCCAGGCCAAGTGCGTGAGCTGCTAAAGTAAGATTCTGCATTGCCAATGCCACATCGAACATATACCAGAATTCAGCTTTGTCTGGAATGGGTTTGTTGCTAATAAAGCCAGAGCAACCTAATTTAGCACAAAGCACAATGACTATAGGTGCCTCTTCGGTAGCACGGGACGCTGCATTTGCAGGTGGAATGGCTTTAGCTAATCTGGCTTTCTTCTCCTTATCCTGAACTAGTACCAATCTCCATGGCTGGCAATTACTCCATGAAGGCGCCCAGCGGGCTGCTTCTAGAATTGTGTTGATTTCCTCTTCTGATATGGCATCAGGTTTGTAATGTCGAATACTGCGTCTTGTCTTTATTGCTTCAAGTAATTCCATAATGTTTCATCTCCTTTTTATTTCTGAGTTTATTTTTCCCAGGCGCCTTCGCCGATAAGCGGCACGAAATAGCAAACGCCTAAATTTTCTACCTTGTTTCCTTTCTTGAGTTTGGTAACCTTTGTCAGTTCTTGTTGCCATCGAGAACCTGTAGGAATTATCAGTCGTCCACCCCAGGCTAATTGTCCCAGGAGAATATTGGGGATGGAAGGGGCGCCAGCAGAAACTATTATGGCATCATAAGGTGCATTTTCCAGCCAGCCCAGATCATTATGGGTAACGTGAACTTTGATATTGAAGTAACCAAGCTTTTGCAAAACTTGTTTTGCTGATGCTGCTAGCTCAGGCACACGTTCCACAGTAATTACTTGCTTGGCTAGTTCAGCTAATATGGCAGCTTCATAACCACTTCCAGTGCCTAACTCCAGGATTTTTTCGTTGCCTCTAAGCTCCAAAGCCTGCACCATCAGAGCCACAATGAAAGGTTGAGAAATGGTTTGTCCAAAACCAATGCTTAATGGCCTATCTTCGTAGGCAGCGTGGCAATATTCTTGAGGTACAAAGGCTTCACGTGGAACATGCTTTATAGCTTTAACAACACGCTTGTCTGTGATCTCTAAGTTGAGATTTCTAATTAAGTTGGTTTTGGCTGTTTCTAAGCGGTCCATCAAATAAGATTAAAAATATTAGCCGAGGATAAAAGAAAGCACTATCAGCGTTATGACCATCGCTCCAGCAAAGATTCCGATACGCCGTAATTCAGGTATTAAGTATTGATGATGATTGGCAGGATTCCTGTTTACAGAAGATGCTTTGTTGGCTAATTGAGGTTGAGCAGATGCTGGTTTGGGCGATTGGAGATTTTCCTTCTGTATTTCTCCTGCTAACCTGGCTCGGCGTTTCGCTTTAGTGCGATATGATTTTTTGGGCATTGTCTATCACCTCAAAGAAGAAAAGGGTTGTTTATAGATTCTGGTACTGGAAATATAAGCGTGACCTAAAATTTGCTGAATAGATTGTAGATCAGCACCACTTTGCAGTTTACGTGCTGCGAAGCTATGGCGCAGGGTATGTGGTGTAATTTTAGTACTGAATCCTGCTCTGGAAGCATAGTTCTTAACGATCTGCCAAAATCCTTGTCGAGTAAGCCGACCACCACGTCGATTGAGGAATAGCGCTTTTTCCTTTTCATTAAATAGTAAATCTAATCTGTTATTTTTGAGGAAATTTCTTAATAGTTCGTTTATGTGATGGTCGAAAGGAATTCGCCTTTTAGAACTACCATGAATACAGAGTATACATGACCGTTCTAAGTCAACGTCTTCCACATTCAAAGACGTAAGTTCGCTGGCGCGCAAGCCCGTAGCATAGAGCAGTTCTAGCATTATCATATCTCTTTTAGATTCGGGAGTAGATAGCTTTGCTGGTTCTGCTAGCAAGCGTTGATATTCTGCTGAAGACAAAAATTTGGGTCTGTGTTTGGCAACTCGAGGCGAAATCAAATTTTGCGTCGGGTTCTCTCTTAACTTACCTGAGTCAACCATAAATTTAAAAAAAGATTTGGCTGAAGCTATTTTGCGAGCCACTGTGGCTGACGAATAGCGCTTTTCGCTGAGGTTAAGCAGGTATCTCTTTAGGAGTTCGTCGTTTGACTTAGGTTTAATTATTCCTTTTGTTTGCTCTTCTTTAATGTAAGTTATTAGTTGATTTAAATCATTGTGATAAGCTGCCAATGTGTTCTGAGAGCGGTTGTTCTTTGTAGATAGATGTTTAAGGAAGGCTTCAATATCTTCTTTCATTAAATGTTATTTTAACACAACTTAGATTTTTTTTGTTTGCATTTAAGCTTCTTGTTACAATAAATTTGTTGTGAGTTCAGTGCGGTTGAAAAAACAGTTAAGGGTCTTGCCTGCAAATCCAGGGGTATATTTATTCAAAGATGAGATGGGCAGGATTATCTATGTAGGTAAAGCTACTAATTTAAACAGTAGGGTAAGGAGTTATTTTGGCGCTTCTAGTGGCTTGCCATCCAAGATTCAGCAGCTAGTACTGAAAGTAAGAGAGCTTGAATTTATAATTACTGGCTCTGAACAAGAAGCACTCATCTTAGAATGCAATCTCATAAAAAAATATCACCCAAAATACAATGTTAGCCTTAAAGATGATAAGACGTTTCCCTATCTTAAGATAACTGTCAATGAAGATTGGCCGGGTATTTATATCACTCGCCGTTTTAAGAACGATGGGGCCAGGTATTTTGGGCCTTTTGCCAGTGCAGGCTCAGTGCGTAAAACCTTGAGGCTGATAAAGAAAATATTTCCTTTTCGCTCTTGCACCAAAACTATAACTGGCGCAGGTAGGCGACCTTGTCTTGATTATTATATTCACCGTTGTCTTGGACCATGCGTTGCTGCTGTAAGTAAGCAAGAATACCAAAAGGTAATAAAGCAGGTTATTCTATTTTTGGAGGGGAAACAGGAGCTAATATGTCACGAACTAAAGAATAAGATGCGAGCAGCAGCACAGCAATCCCAGTTTGAAAGAGCAGCTTTGCTTCGTGATCAAATTCAAGCAATAGAGAGAGTCATAGAAGGGCAGAGGATTGCTATTACATTGAAAGGTGAACAAGATATTATTGCTTTAGCGCAGGATGAAAGACAAGCCTGTGTAGAGATCTTCTCTGTGCGTAATAGCAAACTTGTTGGACGGGAACATTTTATTGTGGAGGGTACATGTGGTGAAGAGCCTGATCAGGTGATGACGAATTTCGTTGAACAATACTATGCATCTGTTCCATTTATACCATCGCTGGTATTGCTTCAACATCCGATATGTGAAATGGCATTGCTTTCTGAGTGGCTTAAACAACAGAAGGGAAATAATGTGACTATTCAAGTGCCACAACGAGGAATTAAAAGAAAGTTAGTAAATATGGTAGCTGAAAATGCCGATAAAGGTTTGTTGTTGGCCAGGGCCAGACAGGTGAATTTGGAATCTATAACTTCTGGCTTACAGGAATTGAAAGATAAACTCTGCTTGCCACAAATTCCCTTGAGAATAGAAGGTTATGATATTTCTGATATTGGAGGTGCTTTAGCAGTAGGCAGTATGGTTGTTTTGGAAAATGGTTTACCTGAATCAAATTTATATCGTCGTTTTCAAGTAAAAATGGTAACTGGTGCTAACGATTACGCCATGATTCAGGAGATATTAAGGCGGCGTTTCAAGCGGAGTGTTGCTAGTGGGAGTAGTTGGGCGGTTATGCCTGATCTTGTCCTCATTGATGGAGGTAAAGGACATCTCAATGCCGCTTTGGAAGTACGACAGGAGTTGGGAATCGACTTTATCCCCATGGCTAGCCTGGCTAAAGAAAACGAGGATGTCTTTATACCTGGCAAAGCTGATTCTCTTGATATGCCCAATGATTCGCCAGCGCTTCATATACTTCAAAGAGTGAGAAACGAGGCGCATCGATTCGCTATAGGCTATCATCAAAAACTGCGGCGTAAAGAAGGTATTGCTTCTATTTTAGATGTTATTCCTGGCATTGGATTGAAACGAAAGAGAGCTTTGATAAAGAAATTTGGTTCGGTTGAAGCTATTAAGAAAGCTTCTATTGCAGAAATTGGCCAAACAGAAACCATAACTTTAATTTTAGCGCGAAAGATCAAACAATATTTATAAACTCTGTTAAAATTGTGGCGTTTTTTACGGCGAAAGCTTCTGCATCATTATTAAAGTAAATATAGACAGTTTTAGCTCTTTTCTTCAGTTGAATAATTTTTTCTGCCCATTGAGAAAGCTCCTTGTCAGAATAGCAACTTGAGTATAAGTTGGTACTGCCATGAAAGCGGACATAAACAATATCGCCTGTAATTACAGGGGGACAAGTAAAGTCAGGCATGTCAAAAATACATAAGCTGGCATTGTAGCGGCGCAATATTTTAAAGACGGAATTATTGAGCCATGACTCGTGACGAAACTCAAACACATGTTGATATTCTTGCGGCAATGAAGATAGAAAGCTTTCCAGTATCTTGTCATTCCGTTTCATATTGGGTGGCAGTTGATATAGAAAGGGGCCTAGCTTGCTCTGTAGCAAACAAGCTCTTGATAAGAAATTCTCCACCGCTGAATTTAAATTACGTAACCTTTTTATGTGGGTAATGAATTGACTCACTTTAACGGCGAAGGTAAAATTATTGGGAGTGGATTCTTTCCAGGTGACGAAAGCTTTCTCAGAGGGGAGATGATAAAAACTGTTGTTAAGCTCTACAGTGTTGAACCTCTGGGCGTAAAATTGCAGCCATTTCGTTTTAGGTAACGCTTCGGGATAAAAAAGGCCGCGCCAATGGTCATAATACCAGCCGCTACACCCAATATGGTAGTTTATTAATATTTCATTTCTCATTTGGATTTGATGTCTTTGAATTTCTACGCTGAATGTATTATACTAGCTCCGAGGAATTTTTTGGTGACTAGAGCGGAGTGGAACCACCCGTTCCCATCCCGAACACGGAAGTGAAACGCTCCAGCACAGACGATACTTGAGGGGCAGCCTTTTGGAAAAATATGTCGTCGCCAAAAAGCTCCTCGCTTTTTCTAATTGCGCCAAATCGAACTTCACGTTACTTCTATAGATATAGCCAGAATGCCAGTTCCCTTGCTTGGTTTTCCGTGCTAGCTCCCATGGTTTAAGTCGCCGTATAGTCATACCAAATAAGTAAATATAGCTACACAAGAAATACAGGCATGTATAATATAAGAGAAGGGTATGGTTGTCTTTCTTTAATTAAGTTACTATTTCCCAATAATTTTGCTATGCTCTAATTATTTGCATTCACGTAAAGTGATGTAAATCAATTAAATATACAGCCTGAATGGCAAAATTAGCTCTCTAGATTTGGTAGAATAAACTTATGAAAAAATTGGAAATGGATATTGCTGAACTAATAAGAAAATATCAATCCAAAACAGGCAAATTTCTTACTGTTGGTACTGCCGAATCGGCTACTGGGGGTAGGGTAGCTGATAGATTAACCGATATCCGAGGTAGTTCTGATTATTTTGAAGGCTCTATAGTTTCTTATAGCAATGAAGTTAAAGTCGGTGTCCTAGGGGTCAGAGAAGAAATTATAGAGAATTATGGAGCTGTAAGTTCACAAACGGCTATAGAGATGGCCCATAATGGCAAAAGATTGCTGGGTGTAGATATATGTGTTGCAGTTACAGGGATTGCTGGTCCTTCAGGTGCTACTTTAGAGAAACCTGTGGGGCTTTTTTATATTGGTCTGTCTACTGAAAGTGAAAACTTAAGCAAGGAATACGTTTTTCATAGAGATAGGGAGGGGAACAAGCAGGATGCTAGTGAAGCAGCGCTAAACATGTTGAGGGAATACCTGCTAAAATGCATTAGCAAATTAGAAAATAGATAATTCTAAGATGAATTTGCATAATCTAATGAAAGTTGGAGTTAGATAAGGGATTATATCGTGGGAATTTTTGACCTGGATGAAATAAAAATACAATCGAAACGAAATTTTACTGAAACCTGGATGGCAACAGCAAAGCTTATTCCGTCAGGTACTAATATCAGTTTGGAAAAGAAGGGCAAGCCTCATATATTGTGCGAATTGATTCAAAAGTCGAGAGAAATATTGTTAAATCTTGGTTTTGATGAGGTTGAGAACCTTACTATTTTGCCTGATAGTGACGTCTCCAAACAATATGGTCCAGAGGCTCGAGTTATTCTTGACCGAGTTTTCTATTTAGCTGAGTTACCACGTCCTGAAATAGGATTGAGTGATCAAAAAATAGCCCATGTGAAAAAGATAGCAGCGAAAGCCAGTATCGAAGAGTTAAAATCAATCCTCAGAAGCTTTAAGAAAGGGGAAATTGAGGCAGATGATCTTGTTGAGGGACTTGTGACTGGACTGAATATCACTGATTATCAAGCTATAGAACTTCTAGATACAGTTTTTCCTGAGCTAAAGAAACTGCGCCCGGTGCCTTCTAATAAAACATTGAGAAGCCATATGACAGCTACGTGGTTTCATACATTAGCAGCAATGCAGCATAAAGTTAGCTTACCACTGGCTTTATTTTCGGTGGGGACGCGGTATCGTAATGAGCAGAGAGAAGATGCTCATCACCTGCGCGTTCATCATTCGGCATCAATCGTAATAATGGATCCCAAAATGTCTTTAGATGCAGGGGAAGAAATAGCCAGAAAGATTTTACAACAATATGGTTTTTCGGACATTAAATTCGAGACGAAGGTGGCGACATCCAAATATTATGCTCCTGGCCATGAACAAGAAATTTTTGCTAAGTACAAAGGGGATTGGTTGGAGGTTGCTGATATGGGTATGTATTCTCCTATATCCTTGGCAAACTTCAATATTGAATATCCTGTATTTAACATTGGATTGGGGGTTGAACGATTAGCAATGATTCTGAATGATGTGGATGATATTAGGAAACTGACATATCCCCAGTTTTCTGTAGTTGAATACTCTGATGATGATATAGCTAAATCCATTACCTATATAGCAAATCCGAAAACTGATGTGGGGAGAAATATTGCCAGGGCAATCGAGGAAACTGCAAGAAAATATAAGGATGAAATTGCCCCGTGTGAGTTTTTGGCATGGAGAGATGATTCCAGAGAGGTAAAAATTGTGGAATCAGAAGTGAGCAAGAGACTAATAGGCCCTGCGGGATTTAATGAAATTTGCGTAGCAGATGGTAGCATTTATAGCGATGTTGCTCATTCGGGGGTATATACGGGAATAAACTACATGCGTGCTATCGCAATGGGCGCAGCAGCTTTAATAGAAAGCACCGATGAAAATTTGATTTACCAGGTAAAAATGATAAAGCATCTCTCTGATCTCAATTTGCAAATCCCTGAGGCCATTCGCCAGCATATAGAAGGGCAGCAGAAAAAAATAGGAGTTGGCGGTGCTGTATTTGTAACCATAAAAGTGCAATCCTCAAAATAGCCTTGTAAAAATAGATAATGGGCAAATTATTACAGAAACTTACTAAATTGCATAAATCACATAAGGGTTTAATAAACCTCATGCCTCTACAGACAGGTGGAAGCCTCTCTGATGCTGCCAGAGAGGCTTTAATAGAGTTTGGGGATGGATATTCTGTATGTGATTTTTGTCTCGGCAGCCTATGTAACATAGCAAATCCGCCTGTTCGCGAATTTGTGCATGAACTCTTACCTGAATTCTTAGGTTGTGAAGTTGCTACTCTGACATACGGAGCAAGGGATAGTATGTTTATGGTGATGCATTCTTTGACTCAGCCGGGCGATTCAATTGTCGTTGATGGTAACAGGCATTATACTACAATTGTTGCTGCTGAGAGGGTGGGTTTGAATGTATTTGAGGTGCCTCACTCTGGTTATCCCGAATTCAGGATTGATGTTAACGATTATGTGCCTTTCATAGAGAAATATAATCCCAAACTAATTTTACTGACCTATCCTGATGGCAATTATGGAAACCTTGCCGATGCCGCAAAATTAGGAGAAATTGCTCAGGAATATGACAGCCCATATGTGCTTAATGGAGCATATTCAGTGGGTAGAATGCCTATAAAAATGAATGGTATCGGTGCCGATTTCCTTGTTGCTAGTGGTCATAAGAGCATGGCTTCCGCTGGGCCTTGCGGCATACTGGGAATGAAAAGGAAGTGGGAGGAAACCGTATTGAGAAAATCTAAAACATATAACAACAAGGAGATTGAACTTCTTGGCTGCACTGTGAGGGGAGTCCCACTAATCACGCTGATGGCTTCCTTTCCTTGCGTAAAAGAAAGAATTAACTATTGGGATAAACAAGTGGCAAAAGCTCAATGGTTTTCTGAGGAGCTAGAGAAATTGGGATTTAAGCAATTGGGGGAAAAACCACATAGGCATGATTTATTACACTTTGAAACGCCGATGTTTTATGAAATTTCTAAACATGTTCGTGAAAGAGGGTATTTCCTGTATGAAGAGCTTAAGGGTAGAGGTATTTGGGGGCCGCAACCTGGCATGACAAAGGCATTCAAAATTTCCACCTTTGCCGCTGACGAAGGTCAGCTAGGGTTTGTTGTAGATTCTTTTAAGGCTATCTTGAGCAAGTATAGTTGACATAAAGTAGCCCGGAGACTCAGATGTTGTGTTGGGGAGGGGGTAAAGAGCAAGTTTCATAAGTTTGTTCCCTTGTTTAAACCATTCGAACAAATGGGGCTGCGCATTTTTGTTTATGGGCATCTTTCAATTGTTGGAAACAGGATTGGAATGGAGCTGAGGTGATATCATTTGTGCTCATAAGCGTAGCGTCTTCGTCGTTGTTTGAGTAGTATTTAGAGTGGGTGCCTACTATTTGAAATCCGTATTTCTTGTAGAGCGCCTGTGCTATCTTATTAGAAACACGTACTTCTAAAGTTATTACATGGGCATCTAGCTGGTTAGCCATCTCAATGGTTGAAATGAGTAGTCCTTCGCCTATTCCCATTTGGCGATAGTCATTTCTTACAGCGATAGCGATAATATGTACCTCATTTAACATAGCCCACAAACCAGCAAAACCAACAATATATTCTCTAGCATGGGTATGATTTTGTTTCTTTCTTGTTAGCATTAGCTGGCGATAGTGAGAAAGGCGCCTGCACCAAGATATTTTTATTGGGTCTTCTTGCCACGACTTCAAGTTAACTTCACTTTTAATACAAGCCACTATGTAATGAGCCAATGAATTATGAATTTCTTGTTTGTAAGAACTGTAAGAACGAAATAACCGTTCACAGGGGAAAGACTCATTGTCAAGCTCACTGACTTGAGGAATATCCTCATCTTGCATGGGGCGGATAAAGTAAGCTATTTTTTGCATTAGTTAAATTTTAGCATAGTCTGTGTAGCAGGCATACCACCTCAGGACTTATCTTGCTATAATTAAATTGTATGGGAGGCAATTCGCTAAATCTTCATGTTCAGCTAGCTCCACATCACCCCAAGGGGTTAATGTTAGATAATCCGGTGATGACAGCTTCTGGTACCTTTGGCTATGGTATAGAATACAGCGGATTTGTCGATATACAGAAGCTTGGAGCAATTGTATGTAAAGGCACTACTTTGATGCCAAGGGAGGGTAACCCCCAACCGCGATTGGTGGAAACAGAATGTGGGTTGATTAACTCTGTAGGGTTGGAAAACATTGGTATTGATGCTGTGGTCAGGGATAAAGTGCCTGTGTGGGCAAACTGGCATGTTCCGGTTATTGTCAATATTGCTGGAGAAACAGTTGGTGAATATGTTAGCGTGGCAGCCAAGCTGGAAGGTGCTCCAGGGGTAAGAGGCATCGAATTGAACATTAGTTGCCCTAATATTTCAACTGGAGGAATTGAGTTTGGAATAATGCCAAAACTTGCTGCTGAGGTAACTGCAGCGGTTAAAATTGCAACCAGTCTTCCAATTATTGTCAAACTAAGCCCGAATGTAACTAATATTAGTGAAATTGCCGTAGCAGTGGAAAAAGCTGGGGCTGATGCCATATCTTTAATTAATACGTTGAAAGGTATAACAATTGATATAGATAAAAGGGAGCCTCGTTTAGGGAATATTAGTGGTGGTCTTTCGGGGCCTGCAATCAAGCCAGTTGCACTTTATATGGTATACGAGGTAGCTAAAGTTGTACATATTCCAGTGGTAGGTTGTGGTGGTATACGTTGTGCTGAAGATGCATTGGAATTTATTATGTGTGGGGCTAATGCAGTACAAGTTGGCACGGCCAGCCTAACTAATCCTCATGTTGCCATTGATATACTGGAAGGGATTAGACAGTTCATGAGAAATAAAGGAATTCAAAAGCTAACTGATCTGATTGGCGTTGCCCGAACTTGATTTCTGTTGGCTCTTTGTGTAATTCCGAATGAGTTTTTGTCCAGCGACAAAAACCCCCTTTAATCTCATGAAGTGCTCAATAATGACGCTTCCTTTTCAATAGCTAATCATTATTTTTATCTGTAGTAGCATAGTTGTAAAGAAAACTGAGGGAGACAATAGCTATATTACCTGGTCTCCCCCAGTTGTTATTGAAGTTTGCAATACTTATTTTTTCTCAGGGTTAGGGTTGGACACAAACGCCTTCATTAGGTCTAAAGGTAAGGGGAAAAGTATAATGTTACTTCTATCGGTAGCAATATTGCTTAATGTTTGGAGGTAGCGAAGCTGCAATGCTGCGGGCTGGGTGGAAATAACATGGGCTGCTTTAGCCAAATTCTCTGATGCTTGGTACTCACCTTCAGCGTGAACAACCTTGGCACGCCTTTCTCTTTCGGCTTCAGCCTGGGCTGCCATAGCTCGCTGCATCCCTTCAGGCAACTCTACTACCTTAGTCTCAACCATGCTTACTTTTACACCCCAGGGGTCTGTTCCTTCATCAACGATTTTTTGTATCTTTTCATTAAGCCGGTCCCTGTGAGCCAGCAAGTCATCTAATTCAGATTGCCCTACCACACTTCGTAAGGTGGTCTGCGCTAATAAGTGAGTTGCCTTGACATAATCATACACTTTGAGGACAGCGTTTGCTGGATCAACTACTCGAAAATAAACCACCGCATCCACGCTAACGGTAACGTTATCTAGAGTCATACACTCTTGTCGTGGAACGTCCATAGTAATTACACGGAGGTCTACTCTCCGCATGCGTTCAACGAAAGGTATGAGGAAAACAAGGCCTGGCCCTCTAACGCCAACGTATCTTCCTAGACGGAAAACAGCTCCCCTTACATATTCTTGAACGACCTTGACAGAATTCGATATAAGTATTATCACCGCCATGGCGATGACGAAGTAAACCATCCAGTTCATTCCCATATTATTCACACTCCTTTTCTTTAGATTTTTTTGTTACCCATAATTTGAGACCTTCTACTTTAGTTATAGTCACCTCCTCATCAGCTCTTATTTCACTGTCCTTTGTTGCGGCTCCCCAAAGTTCGCCCTCGGCTAGAACTGTGCCTTTTGGGTTAAGAGCTGTTTGCGTTATAGCTATCTTTCCAATCATATCCTCCTTGCCGGTAGCAAGCTTCCGTCTTTGGCCTTTTATAATAGCGTAAATAACAAAAATGATAAAGAGGATAGCAAAAATTAGAGCTATGATAATTGGCCCTGTTATTTCCATAGGTATTATTTCGATAGGTAGTATTCCAGATAGTATTTCCATAGATAGTGAATTACCTCCTTCTAAGATTTAACTTTTTTTGTCACCCATAATTTTAAAGTTTCCACTTTATTTATTAGCACTTCCTCTCCTGGTGCTATTTTAGTGCCTTCAGTTGCGGCTGCCCATAGCTCACCTTCAGATTGGACTGTGCCTGTGGGGTCAAGCGGCGTTTTTGCTATGGCCGTTTTTCCTATCATTCCATCAGCGCCGGTGGCTTTGCGCCGCCGTTGGCCTCTAATAATAGCGCCAATGACAAAAATACAAAAGGCAGCGATGGCTATTGTTACTCCCGCTATCAGTCCGCGATTTACCTCTACTCCTGGGCTATGACTGAACAATATCAATGAGCCTACAACAAGCGAAACTACACCACCAGTTGTTAATAGTCCAAAGCTAGCGGTGAAATATTCAGCTATAAAAAGTCCAATGGCAAGCAGAATAAGTGCTATGCCGCCCCAATAAGCATTGAGTACTCCCATGGAGTAAAATGCCAGGAATAGGCTGATACCGCCGATTACCCCGGGGAAAACCATTCCCGGGTTAGAAATTTCTGTGATTAGTCCTATAGAAGCTAGAGTAAACAGAATGTAAGCAACGTTTGGATTGCTGATAACCTGCAAAAATTTCTCGATGGCGCTCATTTCATTTCTGGTTACTTCGTAGCCTGTGGTGTCAATAGTAATTTCATCACCACTGGCTAAAACAACTGTTCTGCCATTGATTTGTGAAATAAGGTCTTCCAGGTTATCAGCTCGCAGGTCGATGAGGTTGCATTCCAGTGCATCAACATCGGTGAAGGATTTGCTTTCCGTCACTGCTAATTCCGCCTCCTCCATGTTGCGGCCACGTTCCTGGGCGATAGTCTTCATCCATTTAGCTGAAAATTCGACTATCTTTTTCATTTGATCTTCAGGTATTTCCTCTCCTCCGGCGCTAACAGGATGGGCAGCACCAATCGTGGTGCCTGGTGTCATGGCTGCAATATTGGCAGATAAAGTAATAAAAGTTCCTGCTGAAGCAGCCCAAGCACTTTTGGGCGAAACGTAAACTACGATGGGAACATCGGCGTTCATAATTCTGGTGACTATTTTTTCAGTTGAGTCGAGAAGTCCTCCTGGCGTATTCAGCTCAATAATACAGACATTAGCATTTTCATCTTCAGCATGGCTAATGCCTCGATCAACATAATCAGCTACTGCTGGAAGAATAGTGCCCTCTATGTGAAGAATTTCAACCCTTGGGCTGGAAGCACTGGTTATACTGCTTCCTAAAGTGCCTATCAATGGTATTACGAATAGGGCAACAAAGAAGGCATTGAATCGAATTTTACGCATTTTCCTTATAATCCAAAATCAATTATAACCTAAGCGACGGGAAGCAACAAATGTATTATTGAAGGGAGAAGTAGCTTAGTGTAGAATAAAGCAACTTAGCTCAAATTGAAAATGGAAAATCAAAGATGTAAGGGGATGCGGGACTTGCTTTGCCGTGATATGGCTTGCTTCCGTCATATTGAGGATGTCTTTCGAACTTGCTGTATCAGGTGGGGATACCAGGAAGTGAGAACACCCACGTTGGAATACCTTCACTTGTTTACGGCTACGGGAAGGCTTACACCGAGCAAGCTAAACAAGATATATTCCTTTCTTGATTGGGATGGATGGAGTGGAGAGAGGGTGGTATTGCGACCAGATGGCACTATTCCTGTGGCCAGACTTTATATTAATAATTTAAGCGAGCGCGAGATAGCCAAACTTTTCTATGTGACTAATATTTTTGCCTTTGAAGAAACAGGCCGAGAAAACAGGGAAAGATGGCAATGCGGAGTTGAATTTCTGGGTGGTGTCGAATTGGCGTCGGACGTGGAAATAATTTCTATGGTTAAAGAAATTGTGTGTAAACTTGGACTCGACAATATCAGATTACAGCTGTCTCATGCTGGTTTGATGAAAGCGTTAATTAGGGAACTCGGACTTAGCTCTGTGGAGGAAGCCAAGGTGACTGACCGTATTTTGGATGGAGATTGGCAGGTGTTGCTGGAGGCAAAAACAGCTAAGCCTGAATTAAACAGGTTTTTATCTCCACTTTTGAATCTAAAGGGGAAATCAAGCGACTTTCTTCAAAATATAAAAGCCTTATGCCCACATGCTTCATCGGACCTCAAATCCAGTATGGAGGATTTTATAAATATAACTACATTGTTAGACAATCTGGATTGTAATTACGAAATTGATATCACGGCAATACGGGGTTTCGAATATTATACTGGAGTTTGCTTTCAATTATTGGTGGATGGGAAGAAAATGGGAGGAGGGGGAAGATATGATAATCTTATTCCGTTAATGGGGGGAAATGCTCCTGCTTGTGGGTTTGCTCTTTATGTAGACCCTGTAATGGAATTGCTTCCGTTGGAAAATAAAAAGAGCGATGAATCTAAAATTCTAATTAAAGGAGAAGAACCTACTCCTGAGATAGCGAAAACATGTTTCAAATTAGCGCAATCACTTCGTGAGAGGAAATATATAGTGGAAATTAATTTTTCTGAACAAACTCCAGGCGGCCAGCATTGGATTATCTCAATTTCGGGGAGTGAGCCAGGTCAATTTGACGTTACTGACTGTAAGCGACAGCAACACTGGAAAGTGGCTTCCGCGACAGAAATTTTTAATATACTGGCTGAACAGAATTAACTGTGAAACCGCAATCGGAGTATATCAAATTTGCTTTACCTAAGGGTAGATTCTTATCCTCTACAGCTAATTTACTTAATGAGATAACTTTAAATTTTAGGGGCTACACTAGCAAAACAAGGCAGTATCGCCTTCAATCAACAAACTTCCCTTACTTTTTAGCTAAGATATTTCATGAGAAAGATATTCCCATACAGGTGGCTATGGGTAATTATGATTTGGGCATATGTGGCCTGGATTGGATTGAGGAACTTTTGACCAGATATCCAGCAAGTGACTTGATAAAAGTATCAAATCTCAATTATGGTGAGGGCAATATATATGCAGCGACTAGTTGTCAAACAGGGATATCTAGTGTAGACGAATTGTTGGCCAAACGAAGCAGTTGGCGGATAATAAGTGAGTACCCTAATTTGGCACAGTCCTTTGCCTTAAATCTCAGAGTGAAGGATTTTAATATTTTTCCAGTGTGGGGGGCTGCGGAAGTTTACCCCCCGGAGGATGCTAATTTAGCGATATTATGGGCGAAAGATGAAAAGGCGATAGAAGCCCAGGGCTTGAAACCTTTAGGGAAATTGCTTTCAGTCAATGCTTCTCTAATTGCTAACAGGGAAAGCTTGGAGAATAAAGACCTGAGCAAGATATTGAGCTGTTTTAATAGTGTTCCTGTGAACAATAACAGAGCTACTGTAAGCGCTAGCGAAGGTATTGTGAAGAACGAGGTAGTGAAGAAATTCTGCTGGCAATCAGAGAAAATTAGATTAGCTTTGCCTGATGGGCATCAGCAATTACCTGCTGCAGAATTTTTAAAGCGTGTTGGACTTAATATTCAGGGATATGCTGATGGCGTATTAAATCGCCGCCCCTCTGCCAATTTAGATTGGCTTGGTATTAAAGTGATCAGACCTCAAGATATGCCTCTGCAAGTAGCTAATGGTAATTTCGATCTAGCTATAACTGGGAATGATTGGTTGCTAGAGCACTTGAATCGTTTCCCCTCAAGCCCTGCAATGAAATTGCTGGATCTGCTTTTTGGGAAAGTCAAAATTGTAGCAGCAGTGAGCAAGGATATGCCTGTGGCTAATATTGAGGATTTAAGATTGCTTATGCGAGGTGGCAAGCTTGCTTCTCTAAGAGTAGCATCGGAGTATATAAATCTCGCTGATAAATACCTTAGAGATAATTACATCAACCCATACAAACTAATACCAACATGGGGGGCAAGCGAAGCTTTCTTGCCTGAGGATGCTGATTTGCTTATTGATAATGTTCAAACTGGAAGAACTTTGGCACAGCACAAGTTAAAAATCATTGATGTGCTTTTTGAATCTACAGCTTGCTTAATCGGAAACAGAAATGCTCTTAGCTCCCCTGATAAAAAAGTGAAGACCGGATTTTTTATTCAGACATTGAGAAGAGGGTTGTTATAGTGGTTCTCCTCTTTGCTGTTGCGGATTAAGAGCAGAGCAGCATTGATGGGAATACTGGGGGTATGATTAGTATGATAAGAATCAAGGGGTTCAGTGAAGCAAAACAGTTATTGACCAGAAAGAATACATTAGAATCTTTTGTTGGTTCACCACGGCTATCAGCACAAATAAAACGAATTTTTGGGGAGGAACTTTCTCCTCAACAAGTAGTTGAACATATCGTTGCTGAAGTTAAGGATAAGGGCGACGAAGCTCTTTTCTGTTATGCTAGCAGATTGGATGGTGTTGAGCTTGAGTCTTTGGAAGTAAGTAGGCGGGAAATTCTAGCAGCTTATGACAGTGTGGACGACGGGCTTATTTCTGCACTCAAGTTGGCGGCTAAGAGGATACGAGATTTCCATCTTGGGTGTGCTACCAAGAGAGGCGTTGTATTTATTAATCATTATTTAGGAAGACAAATCCAGCCACTAAGTAAAGTGGGATTATATATTCCTGGAGGTACCGCTGCTTATCCATCTACAGTCTTGATGATTGCTATTCCGGCTAATGTAGCTGGGGTTAAGGAACTTATCATGGTTTCACCGCCTAACAAGGATGGCGAAATCCCTGCAGCCACGCTGGTAGCTGCAGATATAGCAGGAGTGCAGCGTATTTTTAAAGTTGGTGGGGCTCAAGCTATTGCTGCTTTAGCTTTTGGTACAGAAACAGTACCGAAAGTAGATAAAATCTGTGGTCCTGGTAATATTTTTGTCACGCTAGCTAAAAAAATGGTTTATGGTGTTGTAGCTGTTGATGGGTTGCAAGGGCCAAGTGAAATAATGATTGTGGCGGATGACTCCGCCGACCCTTCCTTTTGCGCAGCGGATCTTCTGGCTCAAGCTGAACATGATATTCTGGCTTCACCGATTTTGATTACTACTTCATTTGATCTGGCTAATCAAATTGATAAGGAAGTGGTAAAACAATTGAAAAAACTGAAACGTCGCTCTATTGCTACTCAAGCTATGAATAGGGGGGTACTGGTGCTTGTTGATAATATCGATGAAGCTGTTGAATTGGTCAATCTTTATGCCCCGGAACATCTTTCTCTTATGATAGCTAATGCTTTAGCTACACTGCCTAAAATTATTAATGCTGGCTGCATTTTTATTGGTGAAAATTCAGCAGTGGCCTTGGGTGATTATGTTGCTGGCCCAAGCCATGTATTACCCACCGGAGGCAGCGCTCACTTCAACTCACCTCTGGGAGTTGAAGATTTCCTAAAAACTAGTAATATCATTGCTTTTGATAAAGCTACAGCGCTCAAATTAGGATCTGCCGCTATGGTGATAGCTAAGGCCGAGGGATTAGATGCTCATGCCCGATCTGTAGAGGAAAGGATACGGAAGCAAGGAAATCTTAAGTAACATTGTTCCTCTCTCCTGATGAGAGATGAACAATGTGAGAGTGAAAATTTAAAATGAATGTAGAGAAGTTAATCAGGCCTGAATTAGAGGCTTTGGTAGGTTACACTCCTATTGAACCTGTAGAGGTTTTGGGCCAACGGACAGGGGCGAAAATAATAAAGCTTGATGGAAATGAAAATCCTTATGGTTGTTCCCCAAAGATTTATCAAGCTCTGGCCAATTATCCTTACTATCATATCTATCCGGACCCTGAACAAAGAAAATTAAGGCAAGCCTTGGAGCAATATACAGGTTTAAAATATGAGAGCATTATTTGTGGTAGTGGCAGTGATGAACTGATTGACCTTGTGCTCAGACTTTTTCTTCAACATGGGGATGAAGCAATCAATTGTTCGCCGACGTTCGGCATGTATCCGTTTAGCACTAAGATTTGTGGTGGCAACCTGGTTGATGTGCCCAGGGATAAGGATTTTGCTATTGACATGGATGGTGTCAAGAAAGCGTTAAGTGAAAAAACAAAGGTTATTTTTATAACCTCTCCCAATAATCCTACAGGCAATCTCGTTACTGAACAAGAGGTCATAAAACTTGTCAATACTGGAAGGATCGTAGTGGTGGATGAAGCCTACTTCGAATTTGGTGGTGTAACTATGGCTAATTTAGTGCCCAATTTTTCCAACTTGATAGTTTTGCGCACTTTCAGCAAATGGGCAGGGCTGGCTGGCTTAAGAATAGGGTATGGCATTTTCCCTGTTGAAATTGCTAATTACCTGATGAGAATTAAACAGCCGTATAATGTCAACGTGGCAGCGCAGACAGCAGTGTTAGTTTCCCTGGCAGACATAGAGTACCTTCGCAAGAATGTGAAAAAAATAGCTGCTGAGAGAGAGCGATTATTCGGTAAATTAAAAAACCTGAAATGGCTAAAGCCGTATCCTTCTAGAGCTAATTTTGTTCTTTGCTCTGTTGTTGAAGGAAGAGCTAAAGAAATCTGGCATCAGTTACAGAAGAAAAATATCTTTATTCGTTATTTTGATAGTCCACAGTTAAGGAATTACCTGCGGATAAGCGTCGGTAAATACGAAGATACCGAGACCCTGATTGGGGCATTGGGTGAGATAGAATCAGGAGGAATTTGAAAATGACTGAAAGAAAAGCGATAGTAACTCGTAAAACCGCGGAGACTAATATTAGGGTGGAACTCAACATCGATGGAAGTGGGAAATTTGAAATTACTACCGGTATAAAAATGTTTGACCATTTTCTAGCTCAGTTATCCAGGCATGGACTATTTGACATAAAACTCTCTGCGTCAGGGGATGATCAACATCATGTAGTTGAAGATGTAGCTATTGCCTTAGGCAAAGCCTTTAATCAAGCATTAGGAGAGAAGCAGGGTATTACTCGGATGTCACATGCAGTTGTCCCTATGGATGAAGCATTAGCAGCAGTAGCAGTGGATATTGGAGGGAGAGCTTACAATGTAACAGAAATACCTTTTGACACAGTTAGCATAGGTGACTTGGAAACTGATATGATTCGTCACTTCTTTGTTTCCTTTGCTACTGAAGCCAGAATTAACGTACATGCCAATGTGCTCTCTGGCCCCAATGACCATCACAAAGCTGAAGCTTTATTTAAAGCTCTGGGTCGAGCCTTGGATTCAGCTACTCGAATTGATGAAAGAATTGGCAGCAGTGTTCCCAGTACCAAAGAAATTATCGAGAGCTAAAAGTAAATAGGTTGTGTAGTGTTGTTT
>CAZDXE010000019.1:0-22038 GCA_964509565.1 uncultured Dehalococcoidales bacterium
GTGGTATTGCTTCCTCCAGCGCTGGTGGCGGTGGAGGTTATCAGGTAACTCCCGTCACCCTGGTCTGTTATGCTAACCGCCACGGTCTTGCCGTCTAGGGGGTAATCATCAATAGCTGTCTCTCCGTTCGATAGCTTAAAGAGAGCATAATCTATGCCGGAATCGGCAGCGTAAAGCTCCAGGGCATCCGTTTCTATGAGCTGTTGATGCTTTATGCTGCTAGCGGCATGATTGAGGGTAGGAGCCAGGACGATAGCCCCCAGAGCCAGCACAATGAGCACCATTATCAGAACTTGCCCGTTCTGCTTTCGGTTTATTTCTTTCACTGCTCGTCTAAGTCTTTTCAACATTGCCACTCCTGTAGCAAGCTTAACATAACAGTTGGATTTTGCAAATCTTTAACACTGTAAAAAGTAGCTTATTAGTACCAGCTCATATGAGAAAATAGTCATATATCAAATAAAAACATACACGTTGCTGATTAGTTAGCTTAGTCCGGGCGAGGTTTCACCTCAAAAGTTCTCGCCTCAGTTCTCGTGCGTACATGGACAGTGATAGTTACGGTGAGCACTAATCCTGTACTGTTCCAGCTACAGCTGGTGTTGTCGGTGTCGATATACTGGGCAATGAGCATTCCTGGTACATCACCATCGTAATCACGCCACAGCTCCTTGTCTTCAGACTCAAGGGTGTAATTCACAGTGTGTGTGGTCCAGTTACCAGTGTCGGATTCCCACTCCAGCTGTTCCATGCTCAGGAACTTTGGAGACGTCGTGTTTATCGAGCTGGGAGTCGCGGATTGCACATCCCGGTTAATCCAGTTTACCGCGTTGCGTACCTGGTTTATGGCTGTGTTGCTGTCGTTGCTGATAACTGGAATGGTAATTAACTGGTGTGCGGTCATAGTGGCGGCAACGCCAATTACGCTTGCTATGGCGAGGGCTACTATCAGCTCAATCAACGTGAAGCCTTTCTGGTTGTTCATTAACCTGGTCATCGCTCTACCTTATAATCCTCCAGTGTGAAGACTATATCTCCCGTACAATTTTCATTATGATAAACTGTGATTGTTATCCTGCGAACACCTGCATCAACTCCAGGCACCTCAATACTCCCATCACCATCGGCATCAAAATCTTCGGCTTTGACCTCGGCGCAGTATCCATCATAGTCGTTGGAAAGGAGTGGAGGTTCATTATTGCCAGGGTCCCACCATCCATCAGGAGGGATACCGGGAGGATTTGATGAGTTGCGGGTAGAAGTGGTAATTGTGTAAGACCATGCGGTTGTGGAATACGGTTTTTTGCTCTTGACATATTCCATCTGGCTCTGAGCCAATGCAAGGGCTGTCGAGTTCTCGTCGCTGATGAAGACGGCTTTAAGAGATGTGGTCAGGCCACCAAGAAAGACAACGGCAACTATGCCCAGTATAGCCAGTGCTATTAGCACTTCAATGAAGCCTGTGCCTCTCTGATTTCTAACTAACTTCCGATTCATTCGAGCTCTCCTGCTACACCGCTATCGATATCCAGATTGGTGAATAAAGTTCATCTTTATACCTGCTGTATTTATCTGAATTAAATACCCACCTGCCCATAAATAGCATACATGGCGGAAACCAGAGCTAAGGCAATAAAGCCGACTACTAATCCAATGAATATGGTCATAACAGGAGTGATAAGTGCTACCATTGTTTTCGTTTTATCGTCGGCTTCAACCTCATAACTTTCAGCTACGGTGCTTAATGTGCTATCCAGGTTACCTGTTTCCTCGCCCACTGCCGTCATCTGCACCATAAGAGGCAGGAAAACCTTGTTTTTTGCCATAGGACCGGACAGGCCTGCGCCGGCAATCATGCTCCGTTGAACTTCAGTCAATGCCTTTGCCATAACTTTGTTATTAGTTCCCTGTATAAGCAAAGTCATTATTTCGGGCAGAGGCAATCCACTGCTGTATAGCAATACTATATTGCGGCAACACCTGGAAAGCTCATTAAGGAGATTGATACGTCCGACTTGGGGCAGGCTAAGAGATAGCTTGCTCCATTGATACTTGCCTGCGGGAGTCCTGCTATAGACAAATCCCACGACAACAATAGCCAGCAAAGCCAGCAGCAGCCAGAGGCCATACTGTTGCGTCCACTCCGTGAAGGTAAGTAGTGCCCTGGTTGCCGCTGGCAGCTGAACGTCGAATGCAGAATACATATCGGCAAAGGTGGGTAAAACGAAGGCGACTAATACACCAATGACTGTGATAGCTACGATAAGTACGATAATGGGATATAGCAAGGCGTTCTTTACGCTTTTTTGGGTTGTAGCTGTCCTTTGTAAATAATCAGCCGCACGTCTTAGCACCGTTTCAAGATTTCCCGTTTGTTCCCCCACGGCTATCAGGCGGTGATAAATCTGAGAAAAAGCGTTAGGGTATTTGCCCATAGCTTCCGACAGGGACGTGCCAGCTCGAACATCGGAAATCACGCTGGCGAGTACCTTTTTCAGGGGGCGGTTGGTTATCTGGGCCTGTAGCAGCTCCAGAGAAGTAACGGCATCGGTGCCTGATTCAATCAACAATGCCAGCTGGCGGGAAAACATTACAAGCTCGGTTGGGTTTATGGCAGAAAGTCGAGCGCTTAATTTCCCTGCGCTGAAGAAGGGTGTAATCTCTTTGATACTGAGTACCCGATAGCCGCTGGAATCCAACGTATCGGCAGCAGCTCCCTCGTTAGGAGCGGAAAGCTTGCCTTTGATTATTCTATTATTTTCGCCGCAAGCTACATAACTATAATTCATAACAACCTCAATCTCTAATATCTAAGTTCTAAATCCCAAACAAATCCGAAATTCCAAATTCAAATACCAAAACTCACTTTGTTTTCTCCGCTATTGAGCCGAAGATTTTTGTCATTAGTGCTTCGATATTGTTTAGTATTTAGGATTTCGTGCTTAGAGTTTATCATATTTCGCCTGCGTTTTAACTGTATTCATCATTCTACTCTATTAAGTAAGCATTGCGTAGCACCTCGGAGGGAGTAGTGATACCTGCTTTTACTTTCAGCATGCCGTCTTTAATCAAGAGTACCAACCCTTCTTCGATTGCCTGTTGCCGAATCTCAGCAGTGCTGGCGCCTCTTAGTATTTGCGTTCTTATTTTATCGCTTATGGGTAGAATTTCGAACAGCCCTGTTCTTCCTCTATAGCCGGTATGGGAACACAGCTCGCAGCCGGCGCCCTGGAGAAACTCAACTTGCTCTTCCCCTGTTTCCCTGGTATAGGCTACTTGCTCCATCAGGGGAACTTGTTGGTAACTGGAGCAATGGGAACAAACACGGCGTACCATGCGTTGAGCCACTACGCCGATAATCGCTGATGATACCAGGAAAGGTTCTATCCCCAGATCAAGCAGGCGGAAGACGACGCCAATGGCGTCATTGGCGTGGATGGAAGTGAGGACCAGGTGCCCCGTCAGGGCGGCCTGGATGGCTATTTTGGCTGTCTCAGCATCGCGAATTTCCCCTACCAGCATAATATCGGGGTCCAGGCGCAGCATGGAGCGTAATCCGCCGGCGAAGGTAACTCCTGCCCTGGTATTTACCTGTATTTGGTTAATATTGGGGAAGTGGTATTCAACAGGGTCTTCGATGGTAATTATGTTTCGGGATATTTTGTCTAATTTATTCACTGAGGCATAGAGGGTGGTAGTTTTGCCTGAACCTGTGGGGCCGCTAATTAAAATCATGCCAAAAGGAACCTTGAGCATATTCTCATATTTGCTCATGGCTCCAGGGGAAAAGCCTAACTGGGGCAAATCTATAATTCCCAGGGATTTATCCAGTAGGCGCAACACTGTCATCTCACCTTGTATTGTGGGTGATGTGGCCACGCGAACATCTATAAACCTTCCCTTAGCTTCGGTGGAAAATTGCCCGTCTTGGGGGCGGAGGCGGTCAGCGATATTCATATCAGCCATTATCTTTATTCTTGAAGTGAGAGGGAGGTGTATTTTTAAGGGGAGAGACATAATGTCCTGGAGCGCACCATCGATGCGGAAGCGGATTCTTAACCTGTCTTCTTCGGGTTCAATATGGACATCGGAGGTTCTAGCCTTAACCGCTTCATCGATAATGAGGCGCAAGGCGCTAGCCACAGGAGTATCCTGGGCAGCTTCGATCAGGCTTTGTTCATCCACTTCCCCTGCGCCTACAGATATGCGGGATATTTGTTCCTCTATTTGCCCGAGGCCTTTGTAGTTGAAGTCGATGGCTTCGCGAATTTCCTTTTCACTGGCAGCTACAGGATATATCCTCATCTTGCTCTGTGATGCCAGCGCTTCCAGGGCAAAGATGTCAGACGGATTTGCCATAGCTACTTGCAGAGCATTATTTACAACAGCCATAGGCATGATATTAAATCTTCTCGCCATGCTTTCGGGAATGAGCTGTAAAATCTCAGGTTGGGCTATGTGTTTAAGCACCATTTCTTTCGGTTTCGTTTCGACTTCCGGCGTCGAACCAAGCAATTTTTCAATGGTATTCTGTAGCCTGGCTGCACTCCCCTTCTTTTTTGTAGCCGATTTCGCAGTGTGG
This sequence comes from uncultured Dehalococcoidales bacterium, assembly GCA_964509565.1. GTDB lineage: Bacteria > Chloroflexota > Dehalococcoidia > GIF9 > AB-539-J10 > JAGMDB01. Next base: position 4,583 of record CAZDXE010000019.1, read on the forward strand.
TTATCGAGTTCAATAATGTTTATTCTCTGGTGTTTAGCAAACTGCTTAATTTCGGGTGCAATTTCCCCGGAAACCATCAGAGCCTTTCTTTGAATTCCACAATCATAGGATTTGGTGTCGAACAAGGATATCTGGTTTAAGTTTAATTCATTACCGCTCAAATCATCTATGCCCAGCTTATGAACTATAAAGCTATCGTCCAGGGAGGCCAGGATGTCGAAATTGTATTCTGCTCCGGATTTTCCTCTAACCTTGCTGCTCTCCTCAACTGTATAGCCGAGTTGGCTCAGAATCTGTACCGCCTCGCTTTTTGTCTTAGGATGGAAAGAGATATTTTTCTTAGCCTGTTTGGCAGGAGGAGATGTGTCCAAAAACGCTGCCAGCATTTCATTGTTGAAGATTCTTATTCGCTGTCCTTCAGCAAAACGTTTGGCCGCGGGGTCAATTTCGGGGAGGGCAATAAGTATTTTATCCTGGATGCCACAATCGTAGCATTTGTCATCAAAGGTGAAGGTTTTGCCCAGGCTTATTCCCTGCCCATCTTCATTTTGAGCAATATCTATGGCGATAGTATAAGCGATAAAGTCGCTGTCGCTGCGAGCTAGAATATCGAACGTATGCTGGGCACCAGATTTACCTGTGAGAGAAGCATTTTGTTCCACTTCGTAGCTCTGCTCTTCAAGCCGTTGCACAAACTGGCTTTTGAGCTGTTCAACTTGTTTTTGTGCTATTTGTTGCATTGTAATCCCGTTACTTTCCTGCATAGCTATGCTCAGCTATGTATTAATATTAACAATATTAACATAATCACTCATATTGTCAATTATACCTGGTTCCTTCTATTGACAAACCACTGGCTAATGGCTAACAATAAGCTTAATGGGCAAGAGGAAATCCCTGGTGTTATATCTTGGACTGGTTGCTTTGTTGGCATTACCTGGTTTATTTCCCTTTATCAGGCCTGAACTCGCACTGGCTAACCCCGATGAACTGAAGTGGTCTATTGTGGATAGCCCTGGCGAAGAGGGTGAGGTTGTGGTTAGCCCCAGTGAAATAAATGTATTTGCCATTGATTCTGAAAATGAAATCTTCTATGCGCTGGACATTCCCAATGGAATTATCTATAAGTCGATTGACGGAGGCATTACGTGGGAGGATGATTTAGCCGAAGCGCTTGAAAGCGAAGGTGCTGTTTTGCCCGCATGGGATATAGCCGTGGCGCCGGATGACCCGGAGTTAGTGGCTGTGGTCACTGATAGCAGACAGGAGGTTTATATTTCCGAAGATGGTGGGGATAGCTGGATAGATATGCAACTTTCAAGCGCCACAGGTTGGGATACAAGCTTGCTTATTTCTGACATTGCCATTTCTCCAGAATATAGTGGCAATATAGATATCGCCGTGGGTACACGGAATCCAGATAGCTCCAGCAACGGCGATGTCTGGGTAATAGAGGAGTCGGAATTCCTTGCTGCCTGGAAGGCTCAAGAATTGGGGCTGGATGTGACGTCAGTTCAATTTTCGCCTGATTATGAAGATGATGAGGCTATACTGGTTGTTGCCAGCGACACGGATAAAACTTATCTCTGCACTGGTATCAGAAACACTGGTGCAAATAGCACGAATTGGGAAGAAACCGACCCGCCTAAAGTGGAGATAAGCGAATACAGTGGGGATTCACCAGGAGAAAGCGAAATCATCTTCTCTGACCTGGCGTTGCCCTCTGATTATTCAGGGCATCAATCCGGGAAACGTGTTGTTTACGCTGCTTATAGCTCAAACACAGCTGCCGACGATGTTTACCGCATCGAAGATACCGACGTCTTCAGGCTGGATGCTAATCGCGGCGATGCAGTTTCTATAGCTTCCATTGCCTTTCATGGCACTTGTGACGGGGGGAAGTTGCTGGCCGGGGAAGTATTGGCTGAAGCGGATTCAGCTACCGCTTTAATTCATATTTGTTTTGAACCCGAAGAGGTCTTTCCTGATTGGGAGGAGCCTGAAAAGCCACCCACCGGTGGAGCTATTTCAGGCAATGCCAATGCTCAAGTTGCCTGGAGCAGTGATGGGGAAATGGCTTATTGTGGAACAGGCACTAACCATGTAACGGATGCTAATGAGTGGAAAGATGTGGACGTGTCCATCGGCCACCCCTGGTTTGGCGCTAACTTCGATGAAAGCGCCTTTTCCCAAAGCGAGAATGACGGCGATACATGGAACCAGCTATCTCTCATAGACACCACGATGGCGCATCTTTGCGATTACGCCCTGCCCACGGACACGGAGAATGACGAAGCCCCATACCTCCTTTATCTGGCTTCGGTAAGCAACAGATTTGACAGTATATGGCGAAGCGAAAGCGAAACACTGGAAGCATTGGGGGAAACCTGGCAAAGAGTATTGTGCTTCGATGGCGCAACCGATGACATAATTTTGAGGCCTACCCCTGAGGATAGTTCAGAAGAGGCTATTTTCTTCGCCGCTCTGGACAGCGATTACGCCCGCTGTTCGACGGACTATGGGGATACCTGGAAATGGGTCTGGGAATGCCCTCATATCACTGACTTAGCCGTAGTAAGCGACACATTGCTCTATGTCCTGGATGACAATTTAGTGAACAAGGGTGTATGGGAAGACAGGGAATATGGGGATACCTGGGAATGGGACATAGATGTGGATACCGGACTTCTTTCTGGTTACACCATATCTACTAGTGGCGAGGATTTTGTCTTCGTTGGGGATGAGGGGGATGAAGGCATGGTTGCTTATTCGGTTGATGGTGGAGTCACTTTTGAGCAAACTTTAGCTGTGCCTGAGTCGGAGCCGGGGGAAATATGGGTGATTCCCGACGAAGATTTCGATAACAATAAATTCATTTATGCTGCCGTCAGTGAAGGTGAAATTTACAGGTGGACTATCGAAGGGAGCACGTCGTGGCGGAAATTGAATCCTCCCCGTTCAGGATTTTGTGGCCTGGCTCAGAGTGGTGGCGCTCTGTATGGAATTTATGGTCCGGGCATTGCTCGTACGCTAATACCACACATGGTAACTATTACTGAAGATGATTGGGATGAACTTACTGTTGGGTTAGCCAGTGGGGTTTCCTTCAGAAAAGGCACGCTGAGGGCGGTACGCAATGAAACCATAGATTTATGGGCTATCGACGAGCAAAATTATGATTTTTCCCAAAGCAAAGGATGCCTGTGGATTTATTCCGACAGCGTTGCCTTACAATCGCCTTGGCCAACTTCGCCAGCTATAGGGGAATTGCTCCTCTGTGACCCCTGTGATTGCCATGCCAGAACATTCAGCTTCCACTGGCGGAAACTGCCTTCAACTGAGAAATATGAGTTGTGGGTAGCTCTGGATGAAAAATTTGAATCTGTGCTGGCCAAAGTGGATGTAACCCCTGTTAATCTTAACGACCCTGCCTGCAATTCACTTGAAATTCCGCTGCGTTTTACTTGTGGTGAGATTTACTACTGGAAAGTGAGGGGCAGTAGCAGCACCGAGGGGGAGAGCATTCATAGCCGCTGGTCACCACCAATGCATTTTACTGTAAAAATCTGCTCCTCGATAGGGAGCATGCACATTGCACCTGTAATAGAAGTTCCACAAAGCGACAGCAGCGATGTACCCAGATCGCCGGCTTTCTCCTGGACGGGCTTCTCTCATGCTACAAAGTATGAGTTTATTTTGGCCAGGGATGTCGACTTAACTCAGGTGGTAGTCAAGGAGAAAGTGCCGATATCAGCTTATATATATAATGGCGAACTTGATTGGGGTACAACCTATTTCTGGCAGGTGAAAGCCATTGAACCTGTTCCCAGTGAGCCCAGCGTCGTGAGTAGCTTTACCGTAGTGTCGGCACCAGAGCCAACTGCCCCGGCGGCGACAGTAGTTGCGCCACCAACACCACTCTGGGTATGGTTTATCATTGGCATACTGGCGCTGCTAGACATTGTCATCGTTGTGTTTTGCCTTGTCAGACGGTAGAGTAAAAATATCAACATTGGAAGAGATTTAACCTGTTGCTGTCCAGTGAAAATGTCACCCCATGAAGGAGATAGTGACAAAATCATAGCACACCGACATTAGAGCTACAGGGGTATTGACAAATTATGATAAGCTGTCTAGAATATGACAATGTAAGCTTTCGTATGAAGGTCTGAGGTTAAGTATGAAGAATGTAGTGAAAGTAGGTAAAAGGTATCAGGTAGTCATTCCTAAGAAGGTCAGGGAGCAACTTGGCGTTAACGTTGCAGATAAGCTTATTGTCGGCGTTCGAAATGCTCGAATCATTATGCAACCCAAGCCACGGAGATATAGCGAATACATGCAGGGGTTAGGAAAGGAGGTCTGGAGAGAGATTGAGGCTACCGAATATGTGAGGAAGGAAAGAGAGGCATGGGGGAAATAGAAAAGAAGTGCCGAGAGCTCTTGGTGCACTATTCTATCTTGGGTCTGGACACCATGCTCTTTATTTACCATTTCGAGGAGAATAAGGACTACCTTCCCTTCACTAGAGCCCTTTTTGGCTTAATTGAGGATGGGATGATAGAAGGCAAGACTTCGATTATCACCCGACTTGAGATTCTGGTAAAGCCCAGCGAGGAGGGCGACGATATTCTAGCGGACGAATACAAGCTCATACTGGAGAATTTCCCCCACCTTGAAGTTGCTCCGGTTGATGCCGAGATAGCGGATTTAGCCTCAAGCCTTAGAGCCAAATATAAACTCAGGACTCCCGATGCTATACAGCTTGCTACCTCAATAGCGAAAGGTGCCCAGGCATTTGTGACCAATGATGAGTCTCTGAAGAAGGTTAAGGAAATCGAGGTCGTTGTCATGAGGGAGGCTTTAGAGCCTTGCCTCTTCAAAAAAAGGTGATCGGGACATCGTTCCCTCTGAATTTTGTGACATTTTCACTGGACAGCAAATTGGAGGAGATTTAGCCTTCATAATCTAATAATATTTTGCTATACTTGCTGAGCTTATTTTACCTTGTGCTGCCAAAAGGGAGGGTATCCAGCGGACATTCAGGCAAGTCATCCTCTTTGTCTAGCGGCTTTCTTAAAGTCATGGGTAATATCGAATGGAAGTACTAAGTCCTTACAAAGAAGCTACTGAAGTAATCGTTGAAGCTGGCGGCGATCCCCTTAAGTTGTGCTACCAGTGTGGCCTTTGCACCGGCGTTTGTCCATGGAATCTGGTTAGAAATTTTATTGTGCGCCGCATTATACACGAAGCCCAGCTTGGAGCAACTGACTTTGGCGGCGAGGAAGCCTGGCTTTGTGCTACCTGCGATGCTTGCGTCCAGAGATGCCCCCGCGGTGTAGAAATAATCGACATTATGCGCGCTACGCGCCGAGCCGTAGTTAGTTTGGGTATTGGCGTCGTTCCAGACGCTCTCCGAATTTCTGCCAAGAACATTGCCGGCACTGGCAATCCACTTGGCGAGGCACCAGAGAAGCGAGGCGATTGGGCAAAGGATATAGAGGTAAAGAAATTCACCCCGGGCATGGAGGTGCTTTATTTCCCCTGTTGCATCCCTGCCTATGACCCTGATGTTAAAAGAGTGTCGCAAGCTACCGCAACCATACTTAACAAACTGGGAATCGATTTCGGCATTCTAGGCAGTGAAGAGAAATGTTGTGGTGAGGCAATTCGAAAGGCCGGGTATGAAGACACGTTTCTCAGCATGGCTCAATCCAATATCGACCTCTTTAATAAGAACAATGTTAAAACTGTGATAGTTTCTTCTCCCCACTGCTACCATACTTTTAAAAATGAATACCCTGAGCTTGGAGGCAGATTTGAGGTAGTTCATATTACCCAGTATTTGGCCTCGCTTATCGAGGAAGGAAAACTGAACTTTTCTAAAGAAATAAATAAAAAGGTAATTTACGCCGATCCCTGCTACCTGGGGCGACACAATGGTATATACGATGAACCGAGAAAGATATTGCAAAGTATTCCCGGGTTAGAATTAATTGAATTTCCAGATTCTCGTGAGGAGGCTGTTTGCTGTGGCGGGGGAGGTGGCAGAATTTGGATGGATACTGCAAAGGGGGAAAGGTTCTCTGATATAAGAGTAGAGCAAGCCCTTGAAAAAGGCGCTGCTATAATAGCCCTGGCCTGCCCTTACTGCTTCCTTAATTATAGGGATAGCGTGCTCAGTATGGACAAGGCAGAGGTTATTGAGGTTAAAGATATATCCGAGCTTGTTGCTGAAGCGATGGAATAAAAACAAGCAATGCTCGCCGCCCAATATACAGTTTAGTGGAGAGATAGATGAATCAAGAATCAGAATGGAAACCCAGGATACTTGGTTTTTTATGCCGCTGGTGCAGCTACGCTGGCGCCGATTTGGCGGGGACCAGTCGTAAGAAATATCCAGCCAACATAGAAATAATAAGAGTTCCCTGTTCGGGAAGAGTGGACCCCCTTTTCATCATCAAGGCACTACGATTAGGTTTTGACGGGGTGTTAGTCTCAGGCTGCCATCCCGGTGATTGTCATTATCAAACAGGTAATTACCGCGCCCGAAGAAGAATGGCCATAACCAAAAAGTTCCTCGAATATATAGGCGTCGAACCCCAACGCATTCAGGCCAGTTGGGTTTCAGCTTCAGAAGGAGGAAAATTCGCCGAAGTGGTTACCGAAGTAACAAAAGACCTAAAGGAAATCGGGCCCAATCGATTATTTGACGATGAAGAATAGCGAAATCGAGCAAAGGTTACGCCAGGAAGCTAAGGCCTTGCTAGAGCAAGGGAAGGTTGATTATATCGTCGGTTATGAAGCAGGTAGCCTGAAGTTCACCACAACCCCTCTAATCACCAGGAACAAAGACGATGTTGAGCGATTGATAGTTAGCCCATTCATTGTGAATAACCTGAGTGTATATCTGGCCGAGATTAAGGGGAAGGTAGGCATTGCAGCCAAGGGGTGCGACAGCCGTTCCATCGTTAACTTGATGCAAGACAACAAGATAGCCAGGGAAGACGTTGTAATTATGGGCATTCCCTGTCCTGGCCTGATTGACCTGAAGAAGATTGAGCTTTTACTGGGCAAGGACAGAGATGAATTAGACAGCGTCACCAGAGACAACGACAGAGCAGTAATAACGATTGCTGGAAAGGAGAAGGATTTCCCAATTGCAGAAGTTCTTTTCGATAACTGCCTTGAATGCGAGTTCCCTGTCCCCCGGGAGTATGACGTTCTCCTTGGTGAGCCATGTGCTCTGGTTACAGGCGAAGTGAGCAAGAAGACAGGCATAAAAGAACTGGAAGCAATGCCACGGGGGGAGCGGTGGAACTACTGGAAAGAAGAATTCAGCCGCTGCATCAGGTGCTATGCCTGCCGCAATGTTTGCCCTGCCTGTTTTTGCCAGAGATGCTTCGTCGAGGAAAGTGAACCACAATGGGTATCGCCAACTCCGAAGTGGCAGGATAATCTCATGTTTCAAGTAACCAGAAATATCCATGTAGCAGGAAGATGCACAGATTGCGGTGAATGCGAGCGTGCTTGTCCGATGAATATTCCCCTTAGAAGCCTGGCAAAGAAAATGTACGACATAGTGGACGAGCTATTCCAATACAAGGCAGGAACGGATAAAAATGCGTCGCCATTGCTAACAGCCTATGAGGCTATAGAGGCTGAGGACTTCATAAGGTAGGAGATAAACAGTGAGCGCCAGTAAGAAAATCAGTAAAAAGGATATAGTGAAAATCCTCAGCCAGTGGAATCAAGAATTCGCGGTATTAGTGCCGTCTAAGGAAGGTGACGTTACCAGGATGGCCAGGTGGGATGGCAAAGATACCGGATTTATGGATTCCCATAGAAACACAGTGCAACCAGTCAAAGCTAATTTCTTTCCCCCAATGGAGGAAATGTTCAGCTTCCAAAAAAACAAGGAGGGCTACCATATAGAATTAGCATCTCCAGACGAACATAAGCTATTGATTTTTGCCATTCGTCCCTGCGATGCCAACGCCCTGGCTATACTGGATATGGCCTTTAAGGATGGCTATGAAGACCCATATTACCTTTCCCGAAGAAAAGGCTCGGTATTAATCGGGCTCGGTTGTACTAACCCCTATGACAGTTGCTTCTGTACCTCCATGGGGGGTAGTCCATTTGACTCGACCAATGTCGATATTATGCTTACCGATATCGGCAATGAGTTCCTCATTGAAGAGATTACTGAGGCTGGCAAGGAACTGGTTGCCAGGACTGAAGAATTGGAAGAGGCAAAAAAAACTGATGAAGCTAAAGCTAAGCAGGTAAAAGAAACATCATATAATAAAGTAACAAGAAAGATAGATACTAGGGATATCGACAAGAAGCTATTAGCTTCTTTTGAGAATAAAGACTACTGGGAAAAAGTATCTGCGAAATGCATAAGCTGTGGCATCTGCACCTTTCTTTGCCCCACTTGTTATTGCTTTGACATCAACGATGACCTGCTTAAAAAGCAAGGGGCAAGATTTAGAAGCTGGGATAGCTGTGCTTTCCCAGTATATACCAGAATGCCAATGGAAAATCCCAGGGTGGAGAAGTGGCGACGAGTGAGACAAAAGGTATGCCACAAATTTGAGTTCTTTCCCATGAGCTTCGGCAGTATAGCTTGCGTTGGCTGTGGAAGATGCATCCGCCTCTGTCCTGTAAACTGGGATATTACCCAAACAATAGAGAGTGTGCCAGAGATAACATAAGGTTACTATGAGGGAGCGGAAATGACAGTTACCGATATGAGCCAGAGGAAAAAATTCTTTGCCAGTGATAATGTCTATTTACCTCACATAGCAATAATCGAGAAAGTAATCGATGAAACCCCTGGCGTCAAAACCTTCCATTTCAACTTTAAGGATGAAAAACTACGGAAGGAATTTAGCTTTAACTCAGGGCAATTTGCTGAGTACTCGGTGCTCGGCGTCGGCGAAGCTCCATTCTGCATTTCTTCCAGTCCAAGCAGAAGTGACCACCTCGAATTTGCCACACAGCAGGTGGGCAAGGTAACCAACGCCCTGCATCGGCTTGGCGTTGGCGCTGAGATAGGCTTCAGAGGACCCTATGGCAATGGCTTCCCACTGGACTTCTTGCAGGGTAAGAACCTCGTCTTTGTTGGTGGTGGCATCGGGCTTGCGCCGCTGAGGTCATTGATCTGGAACGCAATTGATAATCGCAATAAGTATGAGAATATAGACATTATTTACGGTGCCCGTAGTCCAGACGATTTGTGTTTCAAGTATGACCTGGATGCATGGGATAAGGATAAGACAATAAACATCACAAGCACTATCGACAAAGAGGATAAGAGCTGGAGCGGGAGAGTAGGCTTTGTCCCCAAAGTGCTGGAGGAAGTAGCTCCATCAGCCAGTAACACCGTAGCTATCGTCTGTGGGCCACCGGTTATGATACGATTCACTTTTCCTGTTCTAATAAAACTGGGTTTTACTCCGGAGCAAATGATAACTACACTGGAGAAAAAGATGAAGTGTGGTATAGGCAAGTGCGGCCGATGCAATATAGGAAATCTCTATGTATGCCGCGACGGGCCGGTATTCACTTATGCCCAGATTAAAAACTTTGTCTCCAGTGAATATTAGAATATCCCGTCAATCGATAGAAAGGGGTTTCTAAGGACGCTTCAGCCTTTTCGTGCTTTTCCTGCTAGACGAGCAAGCCTTCCATCTGTGCCAGGATTTGCTCGTTTGTGAAATGATTCAAACTTATAGCATCGCTGGGGCAGGCAGCAACACAAGTACCACATCCTTTGCATAAAGTTTCATTTACCTGGCATACTTCCTTTTCTTCATCGAAGGAGATAGCGCTATAGGGGCAAATGAGCTTGCAGAACTGGCACCCGGAACAGTTTCTTTCATTGATAACCGCGGTAGCTGCTTCAATCTCAGTTTTACCCTTACTAATCATAGCCAGAACACGACTGGCAGCGGCTGAAGCTTGAGCCACCGTGTCAGGAATATCTTTAGGTCCCTGGCAACAACCCACCACGAAGACACCGTCAGTTGTAGTAGCCACCGGGTCCAGCTTGGGATGTCTCTCCATGAAAAACCCATCGGCGCCCCGGTTAATATTGAATATTCGGCTAACAGCTTCTGCATCTGCTTGCGGTTCCATAGCGGGACACAGGATAACCATATCCACAGGCACCCTTATTAATCTGCCCAACAAAGTATCCTCCGAGACGACAATCAGTTTGCCTTTCTCTTCCTCAGTTATGGCACGGTCGGTAACCCGAGACGGTTTACCTCGTATAAAATTAGCACCTTCATCTGAGATGCGCTTATAAAATTCCTCGTATCCCTTACCAAAACAGCGCATATCTATATACATCTGGTACACTTCAGCATCAGTTTTCTCTTTTATCAAATGGGAATACTTGAGAGCATACATACAACATACCCGCGAGCAATACTCGTGATAGTTCTTATCACGGCTGCCTACACAGTGAATAATGGCAATGCTTTGTGGAACTGAGCCATCTTTGAGTTTGATATCACCATCTGTAGGGCCAAAGGAGCTAACCATTCTCTCAAACTCAAGGCTGGTGAGGACATTATCCAACTGCTTATACCCATATTGATATATGTCACCGGGGTCAGATAGACTGTAACCTGTGGCTACGATAATAGAGCCCACTTCCAACTCAACAAACTCATCCACCTGCTCAAAATCAATAGCCTGTGCTTCACATATTTTCTCGCAGAGGCGACATTTGCCCTTCAAAAAGTAAATGCAATGCTCGCGGTCAATAACTGGCGTGTTGGGCACCGCCTGCGGAAATGGGGTATAAACGGCCTTCCTCTTTCCCATGCCAACTTCAAACTCGCTGTCTGTTTTCACTGGGCACTTTTCCTGGCACAAGCCACAGCCAGTACACTTATCTTCATCGATGTATCTTGCCTTTTTTCTGACCTTGACTTTGAAATTGCCAATGAATCCTGCAACTTCCTCCACCTCGCTATAAGTCATTAGCTCAATATAGGGATGCGAACCCACCAATGTCATTTTCGGTGTAAGAATGCAAGATGAGCAATCCAGCGTAGGGAATGTTTTATCCAGCTGGCTCATATGCCCACCAACGCTCGGAGTTCTCTCCACGAGGTAGACTTTATGTTCAGAATCGGCAATTTCCAGGGCAGCCTGGATACCGGCAATGCCTCCACCCACTACCAGGGTATCAGGGTTAATCGGGGCTTCTTTAACCACCAGTGGCTGGTGGTAATAAACTCGATTTACGGCAGCGCTCACCAGGTCTTTAGCTTTCTCTGTAGCTTCTTGTTTATTCTCGGTTACCCACGAGCAGTGCTCCCTGATATTTGCCATCTCAAACAGATATGGATTTACCCCTGCTTCCTGGCATACGCGACGGAAGGTAGGTTCATGCATCGTTGGCGAGCAAGAAGCAACAACCACACGATTAAGCTGAAAATCACTAATATCCTTTTTAATCAATTCCTGGCCCGGGTCAGAGCACATGAAACTATAGTCACGAGCCACTACCACACAATCCAGGTTTCGGGCAAACCGGGCAACTTGCTCTACATCGACAATATTAGCAATGTTGCTGCCGCAGTGACATACATAAACACCTATTCTGGGTTCGCTCCACATATCGAAATTCTCCTGCTTCTTTAATTCATTAGATAAACTGCCAGGGCAAATGTCACCCTGTCACGCAGCCAGTAATTCCTTCAGCTTCGTCGTAAAAGCGGGCACAACTTCTTCGTAACGACCCACCACTCCAAAATCCGCTTCCCTGAATATATTGGCCTCCGGGTCTTTATTAATAGCTATAATAGTTTTCGAGCCGGAACAGCCTGCAACATGCTGGCTGGCTCCTGATATAGCTATGGCAATATAAACTTCCGGAGCAACTATCTTGCCTGTCAGTCCAACATGCACTGTTTCCGGCACCCAACCATTATCGGCAGGCGGTCGTGAAGCTCCTACCGCACCATGTAACACATCAGCCAGCTCCTTCAATGTTGTTTTGAAAGGCTCGGGCGAACCAATGCCTCTACCACCACTAACTATCACGGGAGCGTCTTCAAGTCTAATGCCAGTTACCTCTTCTTTCACTTTTTCTACTATCTTTGTTGCTACTCGCGACATATCTATTTCAGCTTTTACAGGTACGACCGCTCCCTTTCTCGAGTCATCACGCTCCATTGCTGACATAGTCTTCGCTCTAATGGTAACTATCTGAGGCATGGAATCACAGGTAAATATAGCCTGAGCATTACCTCCATATACAGGTTTCGTTTGCTGAAGCAATTTTGTCTCCGAATCCATGCTTAAATCAATACAATCTGTCGATAAACCAACTCCCAGTCTGAAGGCGAGACGAGGGGCTAAGTCTCTACCCACAGGAGTCTGCCCCATAAGTATAATTTTAGGTGAAGATTCCTTAGCCAATTTTTCCACAACCTGCACAAAGGTCTCTCCCCGGTATTCTTTGAGCAAGGCATCTTCTATTACATAAACCTTATCTGCTCCAAAAGCGATTGCTTCCTTTGTAGCAGCCTCATTTACTTTGTCGCTAGCCAGCAAGCAGCACAAATCTTCCTGCAGTTCGTCGGCGAAATTCCTCCCACAACCTAATAGCTCAGTAGTAATGGAAGCTAATTTCCCATTCGCTAACTCGCCGAAGATTATTACACCTTTGTATTCAGCCATTATTCCCTCCTCGATTTCAAATTATCTTTGCTTCTCTAAGCTTTACAGCTAAATTAGCGCCAGCTTCTGCTGCATTTTCTCCTTCAACAATCTCGCATTTAGCTTCCTTGACTGGTTGAAAGAGTTTAGCCAGTTTGACGCGCCTTCCAGCAAGGCCAACCTGTGAAGGCTCAAGCCCTATATCGGCTGGCTTCCACACGACAGGTTGTTTTTTAGCTGCTGCCATAATGCCTTTCAGTGCAGCATAGCGCAAGTTGCCTAATTCACTTGTCACCGTAATCACGGAAGGAAAACCTACTTCTGTGACTTGATAACCATCAGAAATGACCTGCTCCACTTTCGCTTTCCCATCGATGACTTCTACCTTGCGAGCCAATGTCAAAGCAGGAATCGACAGAATCTCGGCAATCCCTAAGCCAACTTGCCCTGCATCCCAATCAGAAGATTGCCTGCCACAGAATATAAGGTCATACTCTCCAATCTTCTTGATAGCCATTGCTAAAGCATAAGCAGTTGACCAGCTATCACCTTCTTCAAAAGATTCATCTTCGAGAAGGATAAGCTCGTCGCCACCTACAGCCAGGGTCTTTTTTATCACGTCACGAGCTATATTATTACCCAGGCTAATCACCGTGATTTTACCTCCGGCTTTATCCTTGATTCTTAGAGCAGCCTCCATGGCAAACTCATCATATTGGCCAATCACTGGCTTAATATCTCGTGGCAAAGTTACTTTATTAACCGCCGGGTCAACCTTAAACGCCGCTGGCGGCGCTTCAGGGTCAGGTACCTGCTTACAGCAAACAACCATCTTTACATCAGGCATTTCTTGTCCTCCTCACATACGGATTTTCATCTGTGAGAGTAGCCTAAAATTCGATTTCTGTCAACGGCAGGCTCATCTTGCTGGGCAAAGACTTCCTTTTACTGAATTAATATTGTATAGTTAAAATGTAATTGCCTGTGAAGGTTGCGGTTATTGAAAATAAGTAAAACAACCAGGTGGATTTTAACTATCGGTATTCTCGCCATTTTACTGGCGAGTTTAGCTGTGGTTTACGTTCGTCAAACAAAGGAGCTAAGAGATTTAAATAGCGGCATAACCCAGGCTCAACAAAATTTTGATACATACACGGCTCAACAAAAAGACTTGGAGGCAAAGCTCAATCAAGTTGAATCAAGCGTTCCTGCCCTTCCAGGTGAGTTTAAATCTTCCCTTGAATCTATAGAGATTAGCGACGCTCTATTTGAAGTTGCTGATGAAGCCATGGTAACCATAACTAAACTCAGCGCTTCGCTCCCCGACAATGAGGAGCTAAATGGCATCACTTACCAGGTTGTCTATATCGAGCTGACTGCTGAAGGGAAAATGGTGTCGACTCTCAACTTTGCACAGAAGCTCGGGGACAGGTTCCCCAGCAGCGAAATAGAACAGGTGGAGATAAAAGTGACGAAGGGAGAAGAGGGAGAAGAGGGAGAAGAGGAAGAGGAGACCAGGGAAGAGGCTAAAGAAGAAAAAGCGTCCCTCAGTTTAAGTTTAAAAATTTATGCTTACGAGGTCGATAATGGCTAAAGAAGCGACCACTATATATATAGCTGACTCCGCTATACGGGTGTTGAGAAGCAAGGGAAGACAGGTAAGAAAGTGGGCCGATATGCCACTGGAACCTGGCCTGGTTAAGGACGGAGCAGTCCTCGACGAAGATGCTGTAGCTGCTAAAATCAAGGAGCTATGGCAGACCCAGAAAATAGGAAGCAGGAGGGTGATAGCCGGCGTCAACGGCATAAATTGCCTCTATCGCTTAATCACCCTGCCTGAATTACCCAAAAACATATTGCCCGAAGCAGTGAAAAGAGAGGCCAGCCGAATTTTAGCCATTCCCCTGGAGCAACTTCACCTTTCCTGGCAAGCTCTCATTACATTGAAAAAAGGAGAAATGCTGGTTTACCTGGCAGCTTTGCCAAGAAATTCCACGGATGGCCTGATTTCGACGCTACATAAAGCAGGCCTGCATCCTTACCTTATGGATTCAAAGCCCCTGGCCCTGGCCAGGACCATCACTGAAGCTAAAGCTATCCTCATCGACGTTCAACCCGGCAATTTCGATATCGTGGTTTTAATGAGCGGAATCCCACAAGTGGTACGCAGCCTGCCCTTAGACCGGGAGGCTTCGCTGGACGAAAAAATGCCCTTTATCAAAGAGGAGCTGCAGAGAGCTATCACTTTTTATAACTCCAGTCACCTGGAGGAGCCTATTGAAGCTAGCGTGCCCGTGCTAATCAGCGGGGAGCTATCTGGGCAGCAAGATACCTGGGAGCTATTACTTGCAAAGCAAAAACACCCCGTTCAAATACTACCTTCCCCCATGGAGAGCAGTGAGGATTTCCCCGCAAGCCAATATACAACCAACATTGGCTTAGCTCTCAAGGAAGTGCTAACCTCAGAGAAAGGAGCCATTACCTATTCCCTGGTCAATTTTAATGCCCTCCCTGAAATTTACATTCCCAAACCTCGCCCTGTATCTGAAATTCTCTTCGCGCCCGTTATCACGGTTGGCATTGTCCTGCTGGCTTTGGGCGCTTTCGCTAATATCACCGCCTCAACCCAGGTCGCTGATTCACGCCACAACCTGGCAATCGTACAGCAGATGGCTCTATCCAGCCACGCTCAAATCGAGGACATAACAGCTCTCATCGAGGAAGCCTCTTCCTTGAAAACCACTGCAGACGCTTTCGCCGCTACGCTCGACGATATCCATGTCAGCAGGGACGAAATCAATGGCGACCTGGCCCAGGTAAACAGTTGCTTGTCCGGCGCTATAGAGCCTCCGCTCTCGGTAAGCGCCGATGGTGAAGCCTTGACATTGAACGGCTTAGCTGACGATGCCGACGCCGTTTTGCGCTACGCCGGAGAGTTGAGAGCCACCGGCAGGTTTGCCTCTGTGCTTATCGCCAGTATGAGCCAGGACGAACAGCAGGTAAAATTCACCCTGGAGCTCAGTAAATAACCCTGTACTGCTCAGATATACCCTGGAGGCTTCGTAAAAATATATGGTAAATATCATAGATTTGCTTCGATTAGCCAAGGAAAAAGATGCCTCGGATTTGCACCTGGTGGTTAACTCGCCTCCTATGCTGCGCATAGATGGCTCCCTGGAACCCATGGAGGGAATAGCGCCGCTATCCCCTGAGGAAATAAACGAGGCTTTTGCCCGGCTAAGTACAGCAGAGCAAAGAAAGAGATTTCACGACACGCTGGAGCTTGATTTCGGCTATGCCCTCCCCGACGTCGGCAGGTTGAGGTGCAATGTCGCCCAGCAGCGCGAGACAATCAGCTTTGCCCTGCGGCTCTTGCCGTTTGCAATTCCCAGCGTAGATGAGCTGGAGTTGCCACAATTATACAAGGAGTTAGCTTTGCGGCCCAGGGGCCTGGTGATAGCTTCGGGCCCTACTGGAAGCGGCAAAAGCACTACACTGGCAACCATGATAAACCACATAAACCATCATCGCGCCTGCTACATAGTCACTATCGAAGACCCCATCGAGTATATCTACCCCAACCTCAAATCGATCGTTACACAACGGGAACTGGGTAGAGACACCCTGTCCTTCGTCGCAGCTTTAAAACATGTCCTCAGGCAGGACCCGGATGTGATACTTGTCGGCGAGATGAGGGACCCGGAGACCGCTGCCGCGGCGCTCAACGTGGCGGAAACGGGGCACCTGGTATTTACCACAGGGCATGCTCCCAACGCAGCACAGGCTATGGAAAGAATAATCGACCTGTTTCCACCGCGCGAGAGATACCTGGCACAGGTGAGATTGGCATCCCTTACCATTGCTGTTATATCTCAGGCCCTGGTACCGCGGGCTAACGGCTCAGGGAGAATAGCTGCGGTGGAAATCATGCTGGCAAGTGTCGCAGTGAAAAATCTCATCAGGGAAGGCAAGATTCACCAGCTACACAACGTTATCCGCAACAGCAACAATAAAGGCATGCAAACACTGGATCAATCGCTGGCTCAGCTTTACCTCAAAGGAGCCATCACAGGGGAGAGCCTGACCCAATTTTGCCACGACAGGAAAGAAATAGAGGACGTAGTGGGCAAACTGCCCCTTCACGGCACATGATATAAATATAGAATAAGGGAAGACGCAAAACGTCTTCCCTTATTAAGAGCAATCATCCTCTCTGGTCAAAACTCCACTGCCAGAACAGGCGGTTAACCCTGCCTTACTTGCTATCAAGAAGCCTTGGATTACGTCGCCAATTCCTGTTGCAAGGCCTTGCCGGTACTATCAATATTATATGCGTATTTAGTATCATTTATCAGATACTTCCCCACTGAGCAAGCAGTAGTGCCAGTTGGGATTACTTCGTAGGTAGTAATAACCCAAGTGCTAGGAACTGTTACAAAAGTACCAGTGGTGGTAGCATCCTCATAGGTGGTAGCATCCTCATACAGGGCAGCGCTTGCCGCCACCTGGACATTGTGCAGCTCCGCCGCCATTGCCTCAGTTTTCCCTTTATCCATGAACCCGGTAACGTTAGGGATAGCCACAGCGGCGATAACGCCGAGAATGGCAATCACCACCAGCAGCTCGATCAGGGTGAAACCCTTCTGCCCGCGACGCAGGCACTTGAATATGGGATATTTCGTTCTTGACATTTCTTAAACCTCCTTTTTATTCTTTATCAAGATAACAAGGCAAGATAACTCTTATATCCTGCTCTTTTAATTTTATACACT
>CAZDXE010000020.1:0-9789 GCA_964509565.1 uncultured Dehalococcoidales bacterium
AATATAAAGCCCTGCAATGCCACTGCCCACCACTATATAAACATAATAATTCACTTGTTTGCCCTTCAGGATATGGCAAGCATTTTATCAATAGCTCGCTTGGCCTTCACTCTTATCTTCTCGGGGACAGTGACCACCTTGTCCCTGGTCTGCATAACTTCCACAATTGTTTCCAGCGTAGTCTTCTTCATATTGGTGCAGATAAGGCTATTGGCTATACTGTGAAATTCCTTTTCTGGGTTCTGTTTTCTCAGGGGATATAGCATCCCTTCCTCTGTGCCAATGAGAAAAAGTTTGTGGTTGCTCTCTCTGGTATAACGAAGCATCTGTGAAGTACTTAAAGCAGCATCAGCCAGGCTTATAACTTCCGGGCGACATTCAGGATGAACCAGCACTTTGGCCTGAGGGTAACGTTGTCTGGCTAGCATTACTTGCTCAGCAGTAACACTATCATGAACATAACAGAAGCCAGGATAAGGAATTATTCTCTTACTGACCTTCGTGGAGACATAATGCCCTAGATTTCGGTCAGGGATGAAAAGAATTTCCCCGTTAGGCACCACGTTTACCACCTCAACTCCGTTAGCAGAGGTGCAACAGATATCGCTTTCCGCCTTGATTGCTGCAGTAGTGTTGACATAAGCAACTACAGCAGCTTCAGGATACCTATGTTTCCACTGCTTCAGACTTTCGATATCAATCGTATCCGCTAAAGGGCAGCCAGCATCGGGATGAGACAAAAGCACCGTAGCAGCTGGGTTAAGAATAGCTGCTGTCTCGGCCATGAAGCGAACACCACAGAAGACAATTACTTCTGCCTCAACCCCAACACACTTTCGCGCTAGTTCAAGAGAGTCGCCAGTGAAATCAGCAACTTCCTGTACTTCAGGGCGTTGATAATTATGGGCTACAATAATGGCCTGCAGCTCCTTTTTTAGCTTAACTATCCTTTCTCTGGCTTGTTTGAGATTATCCACTTAAGTAACTTATTCACAAAGGATTCAGCTTAATATTGCTTCGTTGCTTTATTTTTCTGTTTGCTTACCAGCTATACTCTTTTTAGCTACTCTGATGGTTGCTCCTGATTCTACCTTCAAAACCAAACTAATTTCACCCACGCTATCAATTCGCCCATAGATTCCGCCAATGGTAACCACTTTATCTCCGTGTTTAAGCTCACTCTCCATTTCTTCGTGCTCTTTCTGCTTTTTCCGTTGTGGTCTAATCATAAGGAAATACATCATGGCAAAGATTAACACCAGAAACAGAATCATTGGAGCCATACTGCTGAGTTGTTCCATTACATTCCTCCTTTTTAATTAACTATTATACTCAACCTTGCCCTGCAGTGCCCAGGGGCTGATTTTCTCAACCTCGACTTCTATCAATTGCCCTGAGCAATCATTGCCCTCTTCGAAAAAGGCTAGTTTATCATTTCTGGTGCGCCCATACCACTTCCCCTTTTTCTTGCCTTCCACCAATATCTCCACTACCTTACCTTGATAAATAGAATTTATCTCAGCAGCAATGTTAGTTTGAAGCCGTTCGATTCTGTTAAACCTCCGTTTTTTAACTTCTAGGCTAACACTATCCTTATATTTTCGCCAGGCAGTAGTCCCAGAACGTGGAGAGTAAACGGCTACATGAACTACATCAAATCTCATCTCTTCAAGCAAAGAGAAACTATGTTCAAATTGCTCCTCAGTTTCCCCGGGAAAGCCTACGATGATATCCGTACTCAAAGATAGTTGAGGAATACAACGCCGAATAGCAAAAACAAGCTTGCGGTATTGCTCCACAGAATATCCGCGTTTCATAGCCCTCAGTATATCATCATCACCCGATTGGACAGGTAACTCTACATGTTCACAAACCTTGTCCAGAGACGCCATAGCTCCGATTAGTTTTTGGCTCAAATCTTTAGGATGGTTGGTCAAAAAGCGAATCCTGAATATATTCTCAATACTGTTTAATTCGGCTAGCAAATCAGCCAAATCAGAATTGGTGGGTAAATCATGCCCATAGGAATTAACATTCTGCCCCAGCAAAGTTACCTCCTTTATCCCTTGCTTTGCTAGCACTTCGACTTCGCAGACTATCTCTTCCAAAGGGCGGCTCACCTCTCTGCCCCTTCTATACGGGACAATACAATAGGAACAGAAATTATTACAGCCCTGGATAATAGGAATAAGAGCACATGGCGATGGCGAAGATTTAGAAAAGTTTATCCCCTGCTCCCGTGTAGAAATGTCTTGCCCCTGAATCCAGCCAATTAATTCAGAGTAAGCTCCTGCTTTAAAGAAAAAATCAACGTGGGGAAACCGCCTCTTCAATTCCTCAATATTAGAATCAACAAAACAGCCAGTAACCAATATAGAGAGACCCGGGCGCTCTTTCTTTAGCCCTTTCAACAAACCCAGAGTGCCTAAAACTTTATCCTCGGCGCTCTGCCTCACCACACAAGTATTAAGCACCACCAGGCTAGCTTCCTGAAAAGCAGCAGAGGTTTGATAGCCAGTAGAATCCAAATAACTGGCTATCCGCTGTGATTCTGCCTTGTTCATCTGGCAGCCGATTGTCCAAATAAAGTAGCGTGACATAATCTACACTGACATTCTTGCAATTATAGCTAAAGTACACAGTAATTTGAAGCAAACAAAGTTACAAAGATAAGTCCACCAAGCAGCAGCTTCCAGCATTTAAATTAAGCCAAACAAGTGAACCTCTACCACCAGCATCGAAGGCGCCAAAAGGGCTCCAGCAACCACCTGAGACAATGAGTGGTTTCCCAATTCTACCCTTGCCCAGGCTACTAAAGGGACTAACATTATAAATGCTATAGCTCTAAGGCCATATATAATGAGCAACGCCGCTACAGCAGAAGCAGTAGAGGCAGTATGAACACTCACCTTCCACCAGTTATTGATGCACATAAATACCACGCCCACTGAAAAGAAGGCAACAAATAAGGCCAGCAGCATTGGAGGTGCCTCAAAGCAAAGAAGAATAATGCAACTCACGCCAACCAAAACAATCCCCAGTAAATAAATCTTGAGCCGCTGTTTGCGAATATTGATAAAAATGCCATCCACTTTATTATGTCGAACCAGCCAGACAATAAATAAGAATATAGGCAACAAATTAAAGGCAATCAGAGTCAGCGCCCATTTAATAGACTCGCGCGTATTAAGATCCCCATCAAACGAGGCTGATAAGATTAATACCACCCCCATTAAAAATGGGTTGATGATACTAGATACCAGCTTAGCTATTTGTTTTCTCATCTCAATACACTTATGCCTGATAAAAGCAGAGCTAGGAACAAAACAACCATATCATCATTACAGCTAGATGTAAACAAAAAACAAAACCCCTGATTCTCTAGTATATCCATATCCTCTTCATAGTATAACAATTATGTAGTTGCCTGTGCTGTAAATAATCCAGCGCTCCAGCTTGAATTCCAAAAACTTGCTTCCCAATCGAATATCTTGCTTCTATCCTCCTGGTTTAACCCCGCTAATATCTTCTATTCTTTTCTGGAGTGCATATACATTCTCTCCATATAGCCTGCCGTGGCCTCCTTAAGAACATTGACCAGACCATATTTTAAGTGCCTTCGGTTAGATTCCATATGATTCACAATGCTTGCACTATAACTAGGCTACCCAGTATCGTAGCGGGGGTTATGTATCTTGTCATAGTTAAGCGAATAAGACCCACATTATTTTTCGTGACTATCTATAAATTCCAGTAATTTTTGTGCAAGCATATCTGTGAACATAATGCTTTCTTCTGCATTGAGATGATTGCCATTATCCGTTATCTGGTCGGCAGTAACAAAATAGAAATCATCTGTCAGAAGAACCACATTATCATGAGAGCGACATACATTTTCTATAAATGCCTTGTTTGATTGTAAATATTCCCTGCCAGCCTCATCTTCATATATTTCCCTGCGGACTGGGGGGAGACAGATAAAAACAGTAACTCCTTTTTGTTCAGCCAGTGTTATTAATTGCTCAAGGTAGTAGTTTTTCCACGGGGATACGGAGAACTCATTCTCCCTGACAAACTTCATTTGTTTTAACAGGCTACGTTCTCTTTGTTCTTCAGTCCCTTTTGTGCCTATATGCTGGATTTCCCCCAGTATATGTTGCTCAAATAAAGCCACTTCTTGTTTACTTTCGGCTAGAACCACGGGGATTGTTTTCTTATTTTTGATCACTTCCGAGATTGTTCTTCGTATCGGCCACCTGTTTCGCTGGGAGGGTAAGAGATAAACAAATATTTCCCTTAGGAGTGTTCTGTAGTTGCTTCCTATCAACCGGGGATGCACCAGAAGTTCAGGAATCTTCCCGGGAAAATTGCTTAATAGCAATTCAATTGTTGTATTACTAGGATCTTCGGACCAAGCATTAAATCCTCTCATTAGTATCATATATTTTGGAGGCTTATTGGCTTTGAGGTAACTCTGAAATAGGAAATGATTAGCTGCTATAGTGGTTCCAACTCTTGTAGCCAAATTTGCACAGGGCAATCCAGTATCTTCATGTAGTTTCTTTGGACTTATTCCAACGCCGGCTGATGAATCACCGAAGATGAGTATGTCTCTGTTTATGTCTTCTATTTGTGTGACCATTATCCTTGCCTTGATGCCCAAATACGCTGAATTGGCTGCAATGCAGGGAGACAGTAGATGAATGCCGCACTCAATTGCTAATACAATAACCAGGAATAGAATAAATGCCCTTGGCGCTCTGTTCATAATATTCTTTTTAAAACTGGAAATAAATGAATTCCTGTCCACCACTTGCTCCATAGAATATTAATAGGTAAAAGCAGATACAATAAAAGATTGCCTTTACCCAGATGTTGCATTTCTGGATGACCATCAAATTATTTTTACGATATTGGAATACTTGAACTGTGACTAAAACTCCTATATAAAACACGGTTTTCAGCACTGCATGTAGTAATCCTGTATCTGGCACCTGGAAATTCATAATCAGGCTGGTAAACATGTTGTATGTCTGTGTTACTGATGCTGCTCTGAATGCCAGCGTCGGTAGAGCAATAAGGTTAAAGAAAAGGGCCATTCTCATAATAAACCATACTTTCTGTGCAAAATCTGTTGTGAATTTAATCCTAGTAGTTAGCGGTCTGAGCCACTCATAAATCAAAAAGAGCAACCCATGAAATGCACCCCAGATGGCGAAAGTCCATGCAGCGCCGTGCCAGAGTCCCCCAAGCAGCATGGTAATAAACAGATTTATGCATGTTCTGCGAATACCGTTCCTGTTACCTCCCAGAGGAATGTAAAGATAATCCCTCAGCCAGCTTGACAGGCTTATATTCCATCTTTGCCAGAACTCCCTGGGGTTTGTAGCAAAATAAGGCAGGTTGAAGTTAACCATGATGTCAAAGCCCATGCATTTACCGAGTCCTCTAGCGATAGTGGAGTATCCGGCAAAATCGGAAAATATCTGAAATGCAAAGGCATATAAGGCTAATAGAATGTGCGCGCCGCTGTAAGACGCGCCAGCAGTGAAAACGGGATCAACTATTGTTGCCAGATTATCAGCCACAAATACTTTCAGAAATAGCCCCCAGAATATCAGGTAGCAACCTTCGTAGAATTTATCCAGGCTCAGCTTTCTGGGAGACAGTATCTGTGGTAGGAGATGCCTTGCCCTTTCAATAGGGCCAGCGACAAGCTGGGGGAAGAAAGCAACGAAAAGGGCGAAATCGAGGAAATTACTTGTTGGCTTCATCTGCTTCCTGTAGATGTCTATAGTGTAGCTCATTGTCTGGAAGGTATAGAAAGATATGCCAACGGGGAGTATTACTTTCAGAAAATATGGTTGTATAGGAAGACCAAAGAGGGAGAAAAGGCCTGCCAGGCTGGAGGTAAAGAAGCCGAAATATTTAAAGAAGCCCAGTATAGAGAGGTTGATGAAAATACTGAGAAACAGGAAGCGTTTTCTAATGTGAGGTTCGGTTGATTTATGTATTTTTATACCGCAGAAATAGTCCAGTATTGTTGATATGAATATTAGGGAGAGGAATCTCCAGTCCCAGGAACCATAGAATATGTAGCTTGCCACGAGGAGCATCAGGTTTTGCCACTTGAATTTGTGCCTCAGTACAAAGTAGAGGCAGAATACGACTATAAAAAATGCCCCGAATTGTATCGAATTAAATAGCATAAGCAGTTCTTCCCGAAACAGCTTTATTTTTGCAACATACCAGCATGGGCGGGCATATCGCAAATCTCAGTTATCGTAATTCCTTCACAATGGCGGTGAATACGTCCTGCGGTTTATCTATCTCACAGTCCAAATTCACGGTTACCAGGAAGGCGTTTTCGTGGTGATCTCCTTTTAGAATCCCTTCTGCTGTTTTTTGCGGCAGGGTTTGTACCTTTGCCTCGCCGAATGAACAGAAACCATGGTCGGAAATTACGATAAGCTGATTCCGCTGGTCTTCCAGAAAACCGCTATCAAATAGCAGTTCTCCAAGCTTGGTATCCAGCTTCTGGTACCATTCCAGGACGCAATCTTCTCCCCAGTGAAAGTGCTGGATTCTATCCAACAGAGTGTACGCCGAGATGAGCAGGTCTGGCTTCTCGGCTATGAAGTGTTTTGTACGATCAGTTACCTTTTCCAGTTCCTGTTGCCATTCCTTTTCATTGGTGGGAAGCCCAAAGCCGATAGGCTTGAAGTCGGCATTGAAGCAATATGGCGGCATTATAAAGGGGACATTTAAAACCCTGACTTTTTTTCCTTTTCGTTGCAGTATATCCCAGATGAATTCAACCGCTATGTCCTCGCGCTTGACCAGGTTGCCTCCAGAAACAAAGGCGTGGTGACCGTGTTCCTGTGGCATTTTCCCGCAGAACATGCCACACCAGACTGAAGGGGAGACAGGCTTTTCGGTGAGCACCAGCTCCTTGCTCTTTCCAATCTGGATGAGTCTTCTAAAATTAGGCAGGCTATCAAGGTTCGGCCTGATTACTGTCCAGGTTGCTGCATCTATTCCGAGTACAAAAAACACTGCAAACCTCCAATAAGGAAAATTTGAATTTCTAAGTCCTGAACAAATTTAACATACGAGTAACTGAAGCAGTTCTTAGATTTAGGCATTCACATTTCTTATTTAGTGTTTATTTTTGGCTGGTTGTTTCCAGTACTATCCCTGCTCCAATGTTTTTGTTTCTTACCAGGACGAACCTGCCAAGCTCAGGTATCTCAGAGAACTTTTCAACCACCACAGGTTCGCAGGAAAAATCAATGAGTGCCGCCTCATTTTCGCTTATCTCAGCAGGGTTATTTTCAATGACCTCGCCGGTCTCCGAATTTATCTTCTCCCTGATGTGTTGTATCCTGCACTTGACCCATCTAGTCGCACACCTCAATTCTAGCTCGTCTCCTTCTCGAAGCTTCTTGTCAAGAAGCACAGCTTCTCCCAGGAACCCCGTTACAGCTATCGGTGGCAATTTCGGCAACCCACAAACATCCCCTCTTTTCACTTCCCTGTTCACGACAATCCCAATACTATCTCCCCTGTTCGCCTCTGCCAGTTCATGCTGATAGACTACTATTTTCTGCACTTTAGCTATGGCATTCGAAGGTTGAAAAATCACCTCGTCGCCAGCATGCAGGGTACCGGATTCGACTCTGCCCACAACGACCTTTTCGGAATCAACTGAATAGGTATCCTGGACGACAAAACGAAGCGGTTTCACCACCCTTTCTAGTGACACATTATCCAGGGTATCGATTAAGGTGGGCCCGCTATACCATCTCATGTGTTCTGACGGCTTGTAGATGTTATCTCCTTCCATAGCCGAGCCAGGAATAAAAGGCACATCGTGATAGCCAAAAGAGGCTAGTAAATTTGACACTTTGTTTCTGGTATCCTGGAAGACTTTCTCGCTGTAGCCGACGATGTCCATTTTGTTAACCACGACGAAGAGCTTCTTTATCCCGAGCATGTGAACTAGGAAGGCGTGCCTTCCTGTCTGTTCCTGTACACCTTCGTCGGCCGCGACGACCAGGACTGCCACATCAGAGTGAGACGCACCTGTGAGCATATTCTTGATGAACTCCTTATGACCCGGAACGTCGGTGATGGAATAGAGGTTCTTCTGGCTCTTAAACATTACTCCTGTGGTATCTATGGTGCGTTCCTCCTTTAACTCATCGTCAAAGGAATCGAGGAAATAGGCGAATTCGAATCTCCGCTTGTATTCTTCAGCCAGTTTCTGTATTTCTTCTACACGGCCCTCGTTGATGCTCTCGGAATCATAGAGAAGCCTGCCGATGAGAGTGGATTTACCATGGTCGACGTGTCCTACGATAACTACATTTATCTTCATAGTTCTCCTTACATGTACCCCAGTGCGCGCAGTTTTTGCATGGTGAAAGCCTTCTCCTTGTCCTGTGCTCTACCAGACCTCTCGGCGATTCGAGTGGTCCTTAACTCCTCTATTATCTCATCGATGTTACTGGCGTTGGAATCTATGGTGCTTGTGCAGGGTTCACAGCCAAGGCTCCTGTATCTCTTTCCATTATTGGCAAAGTACATCGGATTTATCGGTAGTTTTTCCTGCTTGAAGTATTCCCACACATCCAGCTCTCTCCAATGAAGGATTGGATGAACTCGGGTATGAGTTTTATCTGCGGTTACGCTCTGGTATTGGTCCCACATCTCCAGAGGCTGGTCTTTGTAATTCCACTTGAAGGATTCATCTCGTGGGGAGAAATACCTTTCTTTGGCTCTTATGCCATGCTCATCCCTCCTTATAGCCAGAATCAAGGCGTCGAATCCACTTCTCTCCAGGCATTGCATCAGGGCTTGTGTTTTCAACCTAGTGCAGCATTCGAATTTGCCATTGTGGGGGCCCACCCCTTCCTTCATCGCTTCTTCATTTTTAGCCACCACTAAATCTAAACCCCACTCTATAGCAATTCTATCTCTGAACTCATACATCTGTTTGAATTTATAACCCGTGTCTATATGAATTACGGGAAAAGGAATTTTACCCAGGAAAGCTTTGCGACAGAGCCATAGCATAGTGGTGCTGTCCTTGCCGGTGCTCCATAGTACTGCTGGTTTCTTAAACTCGGCATAAGCCTCTCTTATTATATACAGGGTTCTATTTTCCAGATCGTTTAGCTCCGGCACAATAATTACCTCCTAAGCAGGTTTAATGTGGCAATACCAATATTTCATATCTTATCCATGGTCCGATTATGCTGCCGATAAGTGCTCTTACGCATAGCGCTAAATGAAAAGCTATCTCAATGCCTCCTCTGTCCATTCTTTAGAATTGGAGGATTGTAATTATGATGTCTTGTAGTCCCTATTTCACTCCCAACTGCTTGTGAAATGAGAATAGAAGACATAACAAACTCCGCCACAATAGCCAAAGAAGACATCATCACCAGCGTCTCTATTTATCGCTCTTCTCTTTGGTGTTCCAGGGATTCCCCGCAGCCCGTTCAGGAAATCTCATACCCTTTATTCCAGATAACCAAAAGCCTTGAGCTTTTTCTTTATCTCCTCCTCATCCTCTTTACTCAAGGCTTGTTCCTCTTCATCCTTGAGGACTTCCTCCATGACGAATATCACATATTCATCTACCGAATTGAATTCTGTAGCATTCACCCTTTCCCCTATCTTCTCATAGAGGTCATCAGGTAAAAATACAGCCTTTTTTGGTTCTTTTCCACTGTTCACTCTTCCTCCTTTAGATAGCTAAGTATTTTTAACCTCTCCCTCACA
>CAZDXE010000020.1:9889-21394 GCA_964509565.1 uncultured Dehalococcoidales bacterium
CCAGGCAAGCGATGAAACTGTCTGAGTTATCTCTCTTACCCTGCTAGCAACACCTTAGTGTACTCAAATATCTTCACTTCTGCCTTGTCCTGCCATTCCTGTGTTGAAGTGTGAACCAGATGATAGTGTTCCATCTTTTCCAGCGGCACAGGAGTAGCGAAAGCGTCGTAGTTTCCCAGCACATATTTCCCTGGTTCCTGTTTCGAAATATATGCCTCAGCCTCTTCGTAGCTGGAGAATTCCTTGGCACCGGTAATCTCTCTGTAGAGCTTCCCCACAGGATTCAGTTTCTCCACGTAGGAGATTATTATTGTGGAATCATGGGGAGTTGTAGCCTCGCCATCAAAGTTATACAGTCTGACAACAGTTGATTGATAGTAGCTGGGATAGAAGAAAGTTACCGACTCTAATTTTCCTCCTTCCTGGGGTGCATAGTAAGTCCCATAGAACTCGTCGGGGTTCTTCCCAGCCCATGTTGGCAGGGCGTAAAATTTACCGGTTGGCAAGAGATAGTCAATTATCACATATCTTGAGCACAGCTTTTCCAGCATGTCATTGGCTGAATCTTCATCCTGGGCAATGAAGTAATTGGCTGCTGATTTGGCACCTTGTTGAAATGGGTTGCAAATGGGTATGCGATGAGAAATACGTGTTATCCAGTGACCATAATCCCACCATGACATGACGCTATAAGCAGATTCGGGATACTCATATGCTTGTTGCTTGGGTGGAGTCTCGTACAATTCATAATAAGAATCCGGGTTGCCAAATGGCTCAGGAGAGTTGCCTTTAAGCCATAGAAGAGAGTCATACCAAGCATGGTTGATGAGGATGAGGTTGTCTTCATTAGCAAGCGGTTGCGTTAATTTAATCCTTAGTTCAATTGGATGTCCCAATAAATCAACAGGGCGTCCAAAAAGCACTGTATAGGGCTTAATGCCGGGAAGTCCAATACAGGGAAAGAAAACCAGAAAGAAGATAGCTACTCCAGTGACAATCATCTTTATCCATGCAGCTCTGGGCTGCAGAAACGTTTTTTGTCTCCCCCTCGCCTTGAGTTTTGCCTTTTTACTTCTTCTCTTTTCCGCCTGCGTAATATATTTTTTGACCGCTTCTCTGGACTTAGCTTGCATCTCTCTCAGTCCGGCAAAGTCCAGGATTCTCCAGCACAAATAGCCCGCAAGCAGGGCAGCATTTATGGCGTAATAATAACTGAAGCGGCGTTTTGCCAGTATCGCAACCAGCATTACTATACTCCATAGCAAGAACAGCGTCTTATCGGCGCTCTCTTCCTTAATGCTGCGATAAATAAGCCAGCCGATTGAAATGAAGGAGATAAAGAAAGTGGTAGCGAAATTAACCCAGGCTATTTCCCATGAGAAAACGCCTAGAGGAAAAAGAAGAGGATTAGCTTCCACGATGGTCATGCCAGCACTGCCAGTGCTGAAGATGCCAAATCTGTTGAGCATTGAGTGAACTAAAGAGGGGTTGACAGCATAGAGAATGGCAAGGACGATTCCAGCGAGACCAAATATTATCGGAAGGTAATAGATGGGCCTTATGGATTTGCTTTTGATTAGATAGGAAATACCACCTAGTCCCAGTGGTGTGATTATGGCAATTGCCAGGGATGCCCGCTGAATATTAGATAGGTTGGTTGTATATGAAAAAGGAAGAAATAATATACAGGCAATGAGGAAAGTTAGAGTGCCAATGATACACAGGTAGTCAATTGATTTACCCCTCAGGTGGTCTATGATGAATTGAATTACCAGCCATGCGAATATAATAAACAGGAGCATTAGACCACCTACCCAGGTAAGGAGGTAAATGCCCAGGAAGATGCCAGCCAGTAAAGTATAGACAAGGGGTCTGGTAATAATTATCCAGTTTCTGTTTATCAGATGGCTAAACGATAGCTCTCTTTCCTTGGCTCTTTTAACCGCCAGTATTAAAAATAGTATGGTTACAGTGCTAAACAAGCTTTCAGCTACATGGTGGTCGGTGGAGCCAAGGAGGGAGCGGCTTAAAAATTCACCTGGTAGTACAACAACCAGTGCAGCCGCCAGCAGGCCTGTCCAACGGTTGAACAGCTCTTTGCCAATGAAATAGACGGGGATAATGGTCATAGTGCCCAGAATGGGCGGCAGATAAGCGCCAACAACGTCTACGGTGTGTTGTGACGGTAAGCCCAGGCTAACAAATCTGGCAATGCCAGCGATGAGCCAGTCAAAGAAAGGGGGCCAGGAAACCATCTTGCCATAAGGAAAGAAGGTATAAGGGTCGAAGGAGATATGGTGAGGGAAATGTTGGACAAGGTTATCCACCAATCTCATGTGGTACCAGGCATCAGTCCCCCCGAACCATACTGTGCCATTGACGAAAACCTGGTCATAGGGCAAGGCTATACGTATATACAGGGAGATTCCAGCTATGACGAGCAGGGCTATGAGCGTTATGATTTGCGGGGAGAGATGCCTTTTAATGGTTTCATTGTCCATCAACACGGCCTCCAGGAAACACGGCTAAGGCTGCTTCGTTTCGTTCGCAATGATATATGCCCATTATAGCTTATTTCTCAACATTGATGTAGATATGGAGCTTTAAGTAAGGGTCTGCTCCGATTGATTCAGTTCGGACAGATTAGTGACACTGGCGCAGGGGATAATACGGCTTCAGCGTACAGATTTACTACTAATGCCCTGAACAAAATAGCTGAATATGTGATCACAGAATTGGGAGTAGAGATTGCTATGTGGCTCAGATTTCCTTAAATGGGGAAGGGGGGACTCGAACCCCCATGCCTTGCGGCACATGATCCTAAGTCATGCTCGTCTGCCAATTCCGACACTCCCCCAGATACAGAATAGCCCTACTTCCACTGAAAAAGTTAACCAGCAAAATGTCAGATACATTCCTCAAATCCAGAAGGCAAGGCATATCCCAGCGCACGTTGCTATTTTACCAGAGATGCCTTAGTAAGACTATTGGCATCGAATTAACAGCACAAGGTATAAACAGCTTATTTGGCTCTTTAGATTGTGGCAATGCTAAACATGCCTATTGCAGAACCAGAGGTAATGCCATTCATTTTCAGAGGATTCGTGTGAGTTTTGCGGTGCAAGATAAGCTAGTTAAGACAAGGGCAGCGACACGACAAACCCAGAGGATTTGATTTAGATTGACAAGGCAAATTCATAGATATATAGTTACCTCCCCACTGGCAAAGGGGGGCTAAGAAATGGAGAAAACCTGGAAACCAACAGTTGCTGGAATCCTCAGTATCGTTGCGGGAGCTCTTGGCATTATTGTTGGTATAGTGGTTGCTATCCTGGGAACAATTGGTGGTGGTGTGTTGGGAGCGCTGGGCTTGCCTTTCGTAGGAGGGCTGGTCGTAACTGCAACGGTAGTTCCGCTAGCACTAAGCGCAGTGGCCATAGCGGGTGGTGTGTGCGCCCTAAGGAGAAGAACTTGGGGGTTGGCACTTGCTGGAGCCATTTGCGCATTGCTAATCCCACCTCCATTTGTCCTGGGGGTAGTGGCTATTATATTTGTGACGATCGGGAAGGACGAGTTCAAATAGAGCCGCTTGAGGCGAGCCTTTGGAGTCCCTTTACTGGAAGTTTGCTTAACTATCTCCAGATAACACGGGAAGGCTTTAGTGCCTGTATGGAATTTACAGGTAATTGAGGTATTTGCCTAACATGCGGTTGATTTATTTCGCTATGAAGTGCTATGTTAAGTGTGTAAGGAGGACCGAACAATGAATCTGGACATATTTGATTTAAGCGGTAAGGTGGCAGTGGTCACTGGAGGTAACAGCGCCATCGGCAGGGCGATTGCTGAAGGCATAGCTGAAGCAGGGGCTGACGTTGTTATTTGTGCCAGGCGCTTTGCTTTGTGCCAGAAAGTTTGCGCCGAGATAGAGAAATTGGGCGTTAGGGCATTGCCCGTTAAATGTGATGTCAGTAATGCTAATGAAGTAAACAGCATGATTGATACTGTTATGAAGGAATTTGGCAAGGTGGATATTCTGGTCAACGATGCAGGGGTAGGTGAGCGTGGGGAACCTGTCACTAAAATAACTACTGATGATTGGGACAGGGTTATGAATATAAATGCGAAAGGGGCGTTTTTATGCTCTCGCGCAGTGGCCATGGAAATGAAGAAACAGAGGAGTGGCAAAATAATAAACATAGCCTCGGTATGCGCTTTTGTTGTGATGAACAATTCGGCTGAGTACTGTGCAAGCAAAGGCGCTGTACTTCAGTTGACGAAGGGGATGGCCCTGGACCTGGCGCGCTATAATATTCAGGTAAATTGCATAGCCCCTGGTATTATTGATACTCCTATGATTCATGAACATCTTGCTACACGAGAAGGCAAAGAGGACATAAGACGTATACCCATGAAGCGGGCAGGAGATGCAAGCGAGCTTAAAGGGGTAGCGATTTACCTTGCCTCTCAGGCTTCCAGCTTTACCACCGGCTCCTGTATTCTTGTTGATGGCGGATATACATTAACGTAATTTAGCTAGCTTTAAACGTGAGTGGGAGCTTATCGCTGCGTGGCTAATTTGTTGAATGGCTAGCTACTTCTGATAGCTCAGGCCTGGTTGGGGCAGGCGCACCAGGTTACAAGCTTTTCTGCTGCTGTAATCTATACTCTCTGAAAAGCCATAGTCCTGCTACAATGAAAGCCAGGATATCCGAACTGGGGAGTGAGAGCCATACTCCGTTTATGCCCCAAATGCGAGATAGTAACAGTAATAAGGGAACGAAGAATAAAAATTGGCGAATTAGGGCAATGGCCAGGGCTTCTTTACCCCTGGATAAACCCTGAAAAGCGGTGCCAAACAAAATTGTTGGGCCGACGATGACGAGCGATGACAGGGTAATTCGCATGGCGGGAACAGCGAGAGCCATTAATTCCGGGTCGTTGCTAAAGATGCTGATGGCCTGTGGAGCAAAAATTGCCAATATCACCGTGAGAACACCCATGCTTAAGGCAATGCCAATGGAGGCTAACTTCACGGCTCGCCATACGCGATCCCAGAGCTTAGCTCCGAAGTTAAAGCCCACAATGGGCAAAAGCCCTTGTGCCACACCGAACATGGGCATAAATGCCAGGTCGCAAATGCGTATAGCAAGGCCAGCGGCGGCAATGGCTAATGACCCAAATGCCGAAATAACATAGGTGAACAGGGCGAAAGTCATGCTTTCCGTAGTTTCCATTATCATTGCGGGGAAGCCGACACGGTAGATATCGCGTAATATCGGTAGATTAAGCCTGAGCTGAGCTAGTTTTACACGGTAAATGGATTTGTGGGCGACTATATAGTAAAAGTTGAACCCAGCATTGCATGCTAGGGAGATAGTTGTAGCCAGAGCGGCTCCGCGAACACCCATTTCGGGGAAAGGGCCGATGCCGAAAATCATTAGTGGGTCGAGGATAATGTTAATAACTGCGGCAATAATCATAAAAATCATGGGCCTTATGGCATCCCCTGAGCCACGCAACAGGTTGCTGGCAGTGACGGAGAAAATCAGGAAAGGGGCTCCAAAGCTGATGATCACCAGATATTGTGTGGCATAGTCCATAATGTCCGGAGTCGCGCCACAAATAGTCAGGATACTGTGGGAGAAGAAAACTGCAGACGTCAGGAAAATACTGCCGAGAAGGGCGGTCAGCGGGAAAATCTGGCCAGCGACATGGTTCGTAGCCTCGATGTTTCCCTCTCCAAAACGTCGTGATGTAAGGGCGCTGACGCCAATGCCTGTGCCTGCGCCGATAGCAATAACTAATACGTGGTAAGGCATTACAATGGTCAGAGCAGCGATGGCTCGATACCCCAGGCGGGCTACCCAAAAAGTGTCGATGATATTATACAGAGCCATGGTTATCATTGATGCTATGCCGGGCAGGCTCAAACTGAGTAGCAGTTTTCCCAATGGCGCATCGCCTAAGCGTTTGGTAGTTTCCTTAAGTTTTATTTCAGCCATCTGCTATCTCCTTACGTGAAAAGGATGATTTTCAGCTTACTCCCATGTGGGAAATGGACAATAACGCAATAGGAGGTAGAATTCCTTAAACTCAACCAGCATCCAATTTGTAATTCTTTGATTCAGAATAGAGTAAAATGTTAGCATACTTGCGGATGAATTTCCTTATTGCAGGTTGAAAGGATTGTGAAATAGAGGGTAACCGATATTAAGAGAGCAGAAGTGTTATTAAATTAAACGGAGGAGCTAAATAAAATGGAATTGAAGGAAATTGTCACAAAGAGGCGAAGTGTTCGTGCTTATGAAGATAGACCTGTGTCTGAAGGGAGTTTGAGAAATATTCTGGAAGCAGCCCGTTTAGCTCCCTCAGCGCGTAACAATCAATCATGGAAGTTTGTGGTGGTGAGGGAAGGCAAGCGACGTCAGGAATTAGCCCGGGCGGCAAATAACCAGGGCTTTGTTGCTGAAGCGCCTGTAGTTATTGCTGCTGTAGCTACCGAAACAGAACGTGTTATGGGTTGTGGAGTTCCAAGCTATGCTGTGGATCTGTCTATAGCCGTGACCCATATGATTCTGGCTGCTGTGGATGAGGGATTGGGGACTTGTTGGCTGGGTGCTTTTTCTCAACAGAGAGTAAAGGAAATTCTTAAAATTCCTGACAAATATCGGGTAGTTGTCCTTCTTACTTTAGGCTTTCCCAGAGGAGAGATGAAGGTGAAAACACGCAAATCTCTTGAAGAGATAGTCTGTTATGAGACATTGGCGGATTAGCGCCTGTAACTCTATTTCACTACAATGCTAGAGGTGGAGGACCTGGTTTGTATGTGAAACTCAACTATATCGCCATCACGGAGCACATGTTCTTTGCGTACTCTCTGCCCATCATATTTTCCTGAACCCCAAACCAGAGTGTATTTTAATTTGTCTTTGAAGTCTTTGTGAATGGATTCGGCAGCTTCCTGCACAGTACTGCCTCTCTTCAAAATTACAGGGTTAGATAAATCCACTTTGCTCCCGGGACTTTTAGTGTGGACCCGGATGATGTTCAAAGTTTTATAAATTGTTTCGCGCAGTTCATTCAGTCCGGTTCCTTTACTAGCAGACACCGAAATTACAGGAAACAGGGTGTTATATTGAGAATTTAATTTCGCCCAGTTATTATTCGAACCTTGCGCATCGTTCTTATTGCCGATGATCAACATTTTCTTCTGGTAGTTTCCTGAATCTGTTTTTTTGGCATTATCTGTGGCAGGTTCTATCTTTGCTTCTTCCAGTTTTTGGAGAGTGGCTTTCACCTGGCTTACTGGCTCGTTTTCCAGGCTTATTACAATGGCAATGATGTCAGCAATTCTGAGCGTGTTGGCTAACAATATCCGCACGTTCCTGTGCCCTAAAGGTGGTGTGTCAACCAGTTGAATCTGGATATTTTCAAACTTCATCATTCCCGGGATAAGCGTTTGGGTGGTAAATGGATATGGGGCTATTTCGGAAGATGCCTCGCTGACTGCTGCTAGCAGCTGTGATTTCCCCACGTTGGTCACTCCCACCAGGAGTACCTGGCCGGCGCCTTCCTTCCGAACGTAAAAGCCGGTTCTCCTGGCTGTAGCATTTTTTCTTTCCGCTTCCTGTGATAATCTGGCAATCTTTCGCCTTAGCCCACCATAGAGTTTATCTGTGCCCTTATGCCTGGGCATAATAGCAAGCATTGCTTCCAGGGCCTCAATTTTTTCATCCGGGTCTTTTGCTGACCTGTATCTCTTCTCAGCTTCAGAGTATTGTGGTGGTAAATTTGCTGGCATATACCTATTTTAGCATTATGCACTGGACATGGTGTGGTGTGATTTGATGGCGCAGATTATGCTGCCTGCGATTCCTACCAGGAAAGCGGCTGGGCACAGTAAAACAGCAATAATGAAGAATATTACATGAAAGGCTTCCATTAGATGGCTCAATACGGCAATGTGGCTGGTAACTATGGTTAGAGCATAAAAGGCGTTATGTAGAAAAACAAAGACAAAGAATGCCAGCACTGACGCACCCAGCAGAATCAAAAATTTCCTTGTTTTTCTCCAGGCGCGTACTGGTGCAACGATTAGTGTAACTGCTGCCAGATAGCATAGAATCAGGCCCGGTATGTTATCGCTAATGCCGATGACAATAGCGCTGACCAGCAGGGCGCAGAATATTCCTGCCAGTATAAGTACCTCTTTTCGCTTTCTTCTGCCCCTGGCATTTTGTTCAAAGGTGAAGAAGTCCCTGGCAGATATGCCCGCCATCCGGAGGTATTTTTTCAAGGAAAAGCGTTTTAACATCTCATCTGTTACCCGTCCAACTTATTACTTATCTTCTCCTTCCGGTTAACTCAGTATAGCATATTGAAAGTTGGAGGTGGAGGGAGTCTGCAGATAAGAAAACGATGTTGGCAAAAGTCCCGCCGATGTCGATTTAAATCAATATTTGCCATAGCCCTCTAAACTCATAATGTATATATGTGCTTGTAATCAATCTTGCCGCTTGACGGAAATGTATGGAGACTATAGTATATAGTGTACAGTATATTCTGGATGCCTCACACCATTAGCTTATTTTGAAATATATTATATATTAGGATTAATTGACTATATTAGCGGGGGTAATTGTTGAGATGGTTGATTACAGCAAACTCTACAAGCATTTAAAGAAAGAGAAAAAGCAGCTAACTGAAAGGTTGGAGCAATTGACAGATGATAGACGCTCAACTGGGGGGCGAGAAGGTAGCCCTTTTGGTAAGAGAGAAGAGGAGGCAAACGATGCGTTTGAACTGGAGAAGGGATTGGCTCTAGAGGAAAAATTGAGGAATACTCTCACTGGAATAGGCTACGCTCTGGAAAAATATGGAGCAGGTACATATGGATTATGTGATTCCTGTGGGCGGCCAATAGAAATAGCTCGCCTTGAAGCGCTGCCTTGGGCAAATTTGTGTTTGGAATGCAAAACAAGCTGGGCAAATGGTGTGAAGGAGACAAAGTAAAGGGCAAAAGGAAATGGTTGTCCCTGGTTGCTGCTATTCTTGTTGTTACCCTTGACCAACTGAGCAAACTCTGGATTAGAGCTAACCTGCTACAGGGAGAGTCACTGCCAGAGGCTGGTTTCTTACGGCTAACCCATGTGATGAACCCCGGTTTTATTTTTGGTTTGCCTGGCAACCAGGTTTTGCTACTAATTCTTCCTATTCTGGCTATCTTGTTGATTATCCCGTTTTTTTTCTACTACTTACCTGCGCATTGTCACTTTTCCATGACTGGTTTGTGCTGTATATGTCTTGGTTTAATTTTGGGCGGCGCCGTTGGCAATTTGATAGATCGCCTGCGTCTTGGATATGTAACTGACTTTATCGATATTCGTCTGTGGGACAATTTTCACTGGCCAGCTTTTAATTTTGCTGATTCATCTATAGTGGTAGGCACCTGTGCACTGATTTATGCTCTGATTCGAGCGGGGTTATTTAAAGAAATTTATGACTATAGCAACAAAAGCGAAAACTAAGACGCTTCGGCTTACTGTTCATGCGCCAGTGGCTCGTTTAGATAAGTACGTAGCTGAAACTGTTCCTCAATTCTCTCGGAATCGTGTGCAGCAGCTAATTGAGCAGAGCCACGTTTTAGTTAACGGGCAAAAGGCAAAGGCGAGCCAAAGGTTGGATGAAAACGATGAAATAACGATTAAAATTATTCCTCCTGCTTATCCTGTGGCTGAACCTGATTCTCTGGTTATAATTTATGAAGATAAAGATGTTGTAGTTGTGGACAAACCTGCCGGGTTGGTGGTTCACCCGGCTCCGGGACATCCTGATCATACTTTAGTCAATGCTATCCTGGCCCACTGCCCCACTTTAGCTGAGGGTAACGATTTAATACGTCCTGGCATAATCCATCGATTGGATAAGGACACATCAGGGCTTATGGTTATTGCCAAAAATGAGCATGCGCGACAATGCTTAATCGATCAATTCAAAAGCCATGCCGTATCGAAAGGCTATCTTGTTCTGGTTAAAGGAAGCTTATCCCCGGAGCAAGGGATAATCGAGGCGCCAATTGGGCGTGACCCTCATAATCGCAAGCGCATGGCAATAGTAGAGTCGGGGAAAGAAGCCAGCACGCAATATAAAGTTAAAAAATATTTAGGCGACTATACTTTGCTTGATGTTGTGCCTCGGACTGGCCGTACCCATCAAATCAGGGTGCATTTGTCAGCCATTGACTATCCTGTGGTTGGCGACCTCGTTTATGGAGTAAAATCGCCTCATGTTAAGAGGCAGTTTATTCATGCTAACCGTCTTGGTTTCTGCCTGCCGTCGAGCAGCGAATATCAAGAATTCACCAGCCCTTTGCCGCCGGATTTAGAGCAAGCTTTAGAGTTTTTTACCTGTGACTCATTGAAATGCTTGCCTAAAGAATTATGATATGCTATACATTCAAATGCGAAATTATGATAGAAAGGGATTAGTAAAGTGAGATCTTTTGGAGAGATTAGTAATGAGCAAGTACAAAGGGAAAGTGATGCCTTGGCTTATCTGATGGAGGCAGGCCAGATAGGAAGACTGGCTAATTTTGAGACTGAGACGGGTGAACGCCGAAGCGAGATTTTGTTCAAGGTAATTACTGATATGGAAGATACTGAAAGTGCCCTGATAGAGGTTGAACAGCTTGCACAAAGGCTTAAAAAGCACCTGGAGCAGCTGAAAGATTTGCAACGGGTTCTTTCCAAATAGCAATTTTTAAAGCCTGTGACCTTCTAGTAACGGGGTAAGCATTATGGAACACCCCTCAGGAGGCATATTGTAATGTGCAGTTATGAAACCAGAGACATCAGTCAGAGTTCGTTTCGCTCCTAGCCCCACGGGCTATCCACATTTAGGCAATATCAGGACTGCTCTATTTAGCTGGCTTTTCGCTCGCCATCATGGCGGTAAATTTCTCTTGCGTATCGAAGACACCGATGTCGCCCGTAAAGTAGAGGGGGCTGTGGATGTCATACTGGATAGTCTGAGATGGCTTGGGTTGGATTGGGACGAGGGCCCCTATTTTCAATCACAGAGATTACACTATTACCAGGAAATCGCAAATAAACTGATTGAGGATGGTTTTGCCTATCAGTGCTACTGCTCTCGAGAGAGGCTGGAGATAATGCGCCAGGAGCAGATGAAACGAAAGCAACCACCAAAGTACGATGGCCACTGTCGACATCTAACGGAGCAGGAGAAAAACCAGCTTGAGGCAAGCGGCATTGCGCCCGTAGTCCGTTTTAAAATGCCGCTGGAGGGTGAGACTACTTTACATGATTTAATTCGCGGGGAAGTGACGTTTAAGAATAGTATCCTGGGCGATTACGTCTTGCTCAAATCCGACGGTTATCCAACATATCACCTGGCGAACATAGTGGATGACCATTTGATGGCCATTTCGCATGTTCTTAGAGCTGACGAGTGGCTTTCCAGCACGCCTCGCCATATACTGCTTTATCA
>CAZDXE010000021.1:0-20839 GCA_964509565.1 uncultured Dehalococcoidales bacterium
GAGACACTAGGAGGGGTAGCTACGCCGCTTATCCCTCGCAATACCACTATCCCCACTTCCAAAAGCCAGATTTTCAGCACTGCTAGCGATAGCCAGCCAAGTGTAGAAATACACGTTCTTCAAGGAGAACGTCCCATGGCAACCGACAACCGAACTTTAGGGCGTTTTATGCTCGATGGCATCTTGCCAGCACCACGAGGCCTGCCTCAAATTGAGGTAACCTTTGATATCGATGCTAATGGCATACTCAATGTCAGTGCAAGGGATAAAGGTACCGGCAAAGAACAGAAAATCACCATTACCGCCTCCAGTGGGCTCGACAAGGGGGAGGTAGAAAAAATGAAGCGAGATGCTGAAAGCTTTGCTGCCTCGGATGCTAAGCACAAAGAGGAGATTGAAACACGAAATGCCGCTGATAGCCTGGTTTATACTGCTGAGAAAACGCTTCGCGATTACGGAGATAAGATACCTGCTGATGTAAAGCAGGAAATAGAAAGTAAAATAACCGCTGTGAAATCAGCAATTCAAGGAGAAGATATAGATTCCCTTCGCAGCACTACGCAGGAACTATCACAGGCTATGCAAAAAATTGGAGCGTCCGTTTACCAGCAACCAGGACAGCCTCAACCCAACAGTGGTGAACAAAGCTCCACTGATAAAAAACCTGACAATGAAGAGGGCACAGTGGAAGGTGAATTCAGAGAAGTATAGATGCGAAGCACTAAATCCCCAAAACCTAAATTAAAAATTCGCCCACGAGGAGCTTAATGCCAACATTCGACTTAGCACAGTTCGCACAAACTGCTGAGAGAATCCGAAGAAAAGCAGCAGAGGAAAGCAGACTTATAAATAACCCATCCGACAAAGAGCTAAGGCTACTATTAGAAAGCGAACCTGGCATCAGAAAAACTGAATACAAGAATTTTGCTGTCGAAAGTGAGCCTACTTCTAGAGCAGCAATGTTCACTAAGAATAGTGTAGATTATCCCTTCGGCAAAGAAGAGTTGCGGTTACTGGAACAATGTAAAGAGGCTTTGGCTAAGGAAGATTTGATCTCGGTAGATAGGATAGTAGGCAGCGAGCACAATGAAACCACAGTCAGATTGACCGTTCCGAAAAGATTTGCCCATGTTGCCTACGCAGGAAATCTTTACCTGCCGGTAGGGAAAGAAGTTAATCAGCCTGATTATGAAATTTTGATGTTCGCTGATGAGGCTTTTGAGTCCAACAAGGCAAAACCGCTCCCGCAGAAAGATATTACTATAAGGTTAGCTATGCTAGCTGACGGGAGAGTTATTAAAATAGTCAGAAACAGTAACTATATAGGCGAATACAAAAAAGGGGTTTTTGCTGCTGAGGATTGGCTTGCTAAAACTAAGAGAGGCGGAATCTTCCTGCATGCAGGCTGTAGAGAAGATTATCTTCAATCATCACATGGGACTTACATAACCGTTAGGTCGTTGCTTCTCGCTCTAACTGCAAATGGAAAAACAACATTGACCTCCAGAATTTTAGCAAGAAAAGGAAGCGAAAAATCCTGGCTCATTCAAGATGATGGGGGGACTCTCATGCCAGACGGCTCCTTCCATGGTTTCGAGGCTGGGGGGATATTTGTGAAGACCGAAGGTGTAAACCCCGGAAACCAAGCCGAAATATACTACGGCTTATTAAAGCCAGATACATTATGTGAAAATGTTTACGTAACTGAAGATGGGGACTTTGATTTCTATAACCTCGGAATAACGTCGAACGGGAGAGCAATCATACGAAGAAAGGACTTCTTACACGCTAGCCCCTATATCGATGTTGATAGAATAGATCACTTGATACTCATCACCCGAGGGCCATTAATCCCCGCAATATCAAGATTGACTTTAGAGAAAGCGGTAGCCCTTATGGTTTTAGGGCAAGCAATGGAATCTTCGGCAGGCGATCCCACAAGAGCAGGAAAAATCAAGAACGAATTCTTTTATGACCCATTTATAGCGGGTGATAGAGCGCAGCACGCTAACATATTTTATGAAATATTAAGAGGTCTGCCACATATGAATTACTATTTAATAAACACCGGAGGGGTAGGCGAGGGAGAACACTACGAAAACATAAGATTGGAGTATACTTTGGCTATACTAGATTCTCTATTAAGAGAAGGCCTTGAAAATTGGGTAGATTCACCCACAGGCTTTGAGGTACCCAGATCCATAAGGAACGTGGATGACATTTACCTGCATCCTGAGAAACTTTATTCCCTGGCTGAATTTAAGGAGAGGCAAAAAAAACTCAATAGACTCAGATGTGAGGCCATTGAGAAACTCGGTGACTCTCTGCACCCCAACATAAGAAATGTCTTTACCAGACACTAACCTCCAATGGTAGATTTAGGTTCGATCAGTTAACACTTGCGCCGCTGGTAAATAAAGGGAATCCCCCAAGCAACCCCACCCAAAAATAAAGCCTCCGCAGCTATTGCCATAGCACCAAACATGGCGATATCCTGCCAGAAAGGCGGGGGAAATAACCTTATAAGATAATCTTTGCTGGGATCAAGTATCCATGGTGAATGTGAAGGGTCACCAAAGACGAGGTAATGAAATCGAACAAATACTTGGTCGAAACTGAAAACCGAGGCTATGCTAAGCAGGGCTATAAGAACCAGAGTAAGAACACACCCCCACTTTATCCCCTTAGCCAAATCTTGCCAGCGCTCTTTCCTCCACAACAAGAAGAGCAAAACATAGGCAACAATATAGGCAAGACTCAGCATTTGAATTCGGTAATCAAATTGGAACAATTCCTTTACGTCTTTAAGGTGCACAAGTTCACGCTCCTGGAATAATTCAAGCCCCTCGATTTGGGGCGTTTCCTCTTTGGAATTGAAATAATCAACAAGCCTTCTTGCTACCTCGCTTAGCTGCGCTCTGTCTATATTTGTAGCATCGCT
Source organism: uncultured Dehalococcoidales bacterium (assembly GCA_964509565.1). Lineage (GTDB taxonomy): Bacteria > Chloroflexota > Dehalococcoidia > GIF9 > AB-539-J10 > JAGMDB01. Next base: position 2,942 of record CAZDXE010000021.1, read on the forward strand.
TACACTATATTTATCGAAACCATATTCGTAAGTGTGCATACTGTTCACTCCCAGGCGAACAGTGCTAGTAAAAAGCAGCACGGGTACGCAAACAACAAATAGCCAATAAGCAACAATTCTAATAATTTTCAATTTTTACCTCAATTCTTTAAGCCACAAGAGGGCAAGATCAAGAATCTCATGGTACAATTTCAAGGTGTCACAAAAGTTTACCCATCTCCATGTTCATACAGAGTACAGTTTGCTTGATGGTATGTGCCGTATTCCACAACTTGTTGCCAAAACCAAGGAATTGGGCATGGATAGCCTTGCAATTACTGACCATGGTGCAATGTATGGTGCCATCGATTTTTACATGGCAGCTAAAGAAGCAGGGATAAAACCAATTATCGGCTGTGAAGTCTATGTAGCTCAAACAGATCGCCATAGCCGAAGCGCCGCCTCTAAAAATCCGTATCATCTTACACTATTAGCTAAAGATAAGAAAGGGTACCATAATCTAATTCAGCTAGTTACCAAAAGCCATTGCGAGGGATTTTATTATAAAGCCAGAGTAGATAAGGAGCTTCTAAAGCTTCACTGTGAAGGAATTATTGCTCTTTCAGGTTGTCTTCAAGGGGAACTAGCTCGACTTATTCTGGAAGGGAGAACTGATGAAGCAACCAAAGTAGCTTTATGGCATAAAGAAACTTTTGGTGATTACTATCTAGAGATTCAGCGACATCCAATCCCTGAACTTGAAAAGGTTAACGATGGACTTCTTTCTTTATCCACCAAGCTTGATATACCGCTCGTGGCCACTGTTGATATCCATTACATTAATAAAGAAAACGCTTCTGCCCATGAACTTCTACTATGTATACAAACCAACACGTCCATACAGGATGAAAAGAGATTAAGGATGGCAGGTGACTACTTCTACCTGAAGAGCCCTGAAGAGATGACACAACTTTTCAGCGATATTCCTCAAGCTATAGATAACACACAACGTATTGTTGATATGTGCCAACTGGAATTGGATTTTACTAAACTTCATTTCCCTCAAGTAGCACTGCCTCAAGAAAAAACAGCAATTGATTTCTTGGCCGAGCTTTGTTGGCAAGGTTTGGAGAAAAGGTATCCAGAGCCAACTCCAAAAATCAAAGAACGCCTTAGCTATGAACTCCAAGTTATCCAGAAAACTAAGTTTGCTGACTACTTCCTTGTTGTCCAGGATATCACATCTTTTACTCGAAGCTGTGGCATTAACTTCGGCGTTAGAGGGAGCGCTGCCGCCAGCCTGGTTCTTTACTGCCTGGGCATTACTGATATTGACCCCTTAGCCTATAATCTTGTTTTTGAGCGCTTTCTTAACGTGGAGCGCCGCGAGCTTCCAGACATTGATCTTGATTTCCAGGATGATCGCCGTGATGAAATTCTAACTTACGTAAGCCAAAAATACGACCCTGACCATGTAGCTCAAATCATTACCTTTGGCACTCTGGGAGCCAGGGCTGCATTAAGGGATACTGGGCGAGCTTTGGGAATATCTTATGCTCAGGTAGACCAGGTAGCCCGTCTTATCCCCCAAGACTTGACTATAACTTTGAGCAGGGCACTAAAGGAAAGTGAAGAACTCAACAGCATCTACCATCAGGATGAGACGATACGTAATTTAATCGATTCGGCTAAAGAAATAGAAGGCCTTATCAGACACGCCAGTACTCACGCTGCTGGCATCGTTATATCTGGTGATTCCCTGACTGGATATGTGCCTCTCCAGCCAATAAATAGAGGAGATTCGCATGCTGTTATGACCCAGTATCACATGGGAAACATAGCTAGACTCGGCCTCATAAAGATGGACTTCCTTGGGCTATCCAATTTGACCATTCTGGCTAAAGCTACAGAAATTATCAAGCAGCATCGCGGAATCTCCATAGATTTACAACATGTTCCTCTCAATGATGACAGGACCTTTAACATGCTTGCCTCAGGGGAAACCAAAGGTATTTTCCAGTTGGAAAGCAGCGGCATGCGCCGCTACATAAAAGAACTTAAGCCCACTAACTTTGGCGATATTGCCGCCATGATAGCGCTTTACCGCCCAGGTCCAATGGAACAGATTTCTACTTTCATAAAAGCTAAACAAGGCATTGCTCCAGTTCATTACCCACACCCTGTGCTAAAGGAGATTCTAGAGGAAACCTACGGAGTCATTGTCTATCAGGAACAGGTAATATTCATTGTTCAGGCTCTAGCCGGGTACAGCTTAGGACAAGCTGATATTTTTCGCAAAGCCATGGGGAAAAAAATAGCTACTGTGATGAGAAAGGAGGAGAGGAATTTCATTGCAGGGGCTAACAGGAAAGGCATATCAGCAGAATTAGCTAAAGAAGTATTTTCCTTAATTGAGCCTTTTGCCGGCTACGCTTTCAATAAAGCTCACAGCGTAAGCTATGCTCTTCTTGCTTACAGAGGTGCTTATCTTAAGGCAAACTACCCCGGCGAATATATGACTGCCCTCCTTAACACCTATTGGGGGAATATGGAAAAGGTTCGTTCGGCAGTAACTGAATGCCGGAGATTAGGTATTCAGGTACTTCCCCCTGATATCAATGAAAGCAATGCCGATTTCACTATAGAAAAAGGCAAAGATAAGCCAGCAATTCGCTTTGGGCTAGTCGCTATTAAGAATGTTGGCCCATTGCCTATTGAACATATCTTATCAACCCGCAGCCAGAGCGGTGCTTTCAATTCCATAAAAGATTTCTGCCATCGAGCTAACCTGCACAACGTAAATAAGAAGGTGCTTGAAAGCTTAATGAAAGTTGGTGCTTTTGATTCTCTAGGCAGCCGCGGTGCACTTCTTAATTCCATCAATAAGATTATTTCTTTAGCCCAAACAGAACAACGAATGAAAGAATCAGGACAAACCAGCATGCTTGATTTATGGACAGAAGCATCTCCTGCTTTTACCCCAGATTCAGAGCTAGGAAAAGGCGAACTTGTATCTACAAAGCAAAAATTGGATTGGGAACGGGAATTACTGGGTGTCTATTTCTCCTCACCACTTTTTGATTCGCTGGCTTCTGAATTACCTTCTTATTGCCAATGCAAGGAGTTCATTTCCTGCGGCGATCTCAGTACCGATATGGCTAACGAAACAGTAGTAATTGCAGGAATGGTGGCCTCGATACGCCACGCTTATACCAAGGATAAACACCCCTTCATTATTGCGGCACTTGAAGCTTTGGACGGGAGCGTGGAGGTTGCTGCATGGCCAAGATTTTATGAAAGCACCAAAGAACTATGGGAAGAGGGCAATATCCTTGTAATCAAAGGGCTGGTGAAGGTAAGAGATGGAAAAGTGCAGTTAAACTGCCAGCAGGCGCAAAGATACCAGCACACTGAACAAAAAAACAAAGTGCCACCCAGCCAAGAACAACGCTGCCTCATAATAAATCTTAATCAGACAGATAACACAGACAAAGATGTTGAACGCCTGTATAAAATCAAAACTACCCTCCTGAATTATCCTGGCCAGTATAAGGTTTTCCTCACCGTCACAACTGAGAGCGAAACTACTAACCTAGAAATGCCTGAAATAACCATCAACTACTGCCCAGAGCTAGCAAGTGAATTGGATAACATACTGGGCGAAGGCAATTTAAAATTTGAGGACCAATTTAGATAAACTTAGCCTCCATTTCCAGCAGGCGCTGTTTCAATAACTTACCATCACTAAACCCTCCAAGAGTACCATCGCTACAAATTACGCGGTGACAGGGGATTATTATTGGCAAAGGATTTCTAGCTAAGGCTTGTCCTACAGCCCTAGCCGCTTTAAGTATGCCTACTTTACCAGCAACCCAAGCATAAGCCCTCGTCTCTCCATAAGGAATAGATTGAGTTGTTTCCCATACCCTTTTCTGAAATGGGCTTGCCCATGATAAGTCCAACCTGTCAGGAAAATTAACTCTCTCCCCGTTAAAATAACTCTCTATCCTCTCAGTCAAATCACCAAAATAGTCAATCCTAGCCTTGATTAATATTCTCTGTGACTTCAAGGCTGATTCACGAAGAAGATAGAATGCCTGTTGAGGCGAAAGTTGAGGCAAAGTAAGCTCCCGCAATCCCTCTACAGAACCCATCATCCCCACCCAGCCCAGTGAAGTATCAAAAATAAGGTAATTTAATTTCATAAGGCCTTATACGCTATCTCTTCAACAATCCTGGCCAATATTGCGCACCAGCAAAGATATTCTATACAACCAGACAATCCAAAACGATTCCAGTTTCTTTTATCCTATTCCTGTTTCAATCAACCCGTAATTGCCATCTTTGCGGCAGTATAGGAGATTGAACTTGCCAGTCTCGGCATCGATGAAAAGAAAGAAATCATGTCCTAGAAGTTCCATTTGATTTATAGCTTCATCTTGAGACATGGGTTTAATTAAAAAACGCTTGTTCTTTACTATCTTTCTGGATATTTCAGCGTATTCTGCTTCCTCTGTTATTTCTTGTCGAGCCAGGGAAATGCCCCTGCCTTTGTCATATAACTTACTTTTGTACCGCTCAATCCGATTAGCTAATGCTTCCACAACTCTATCAATAGCTGTGCGGACATCCTCAGCTTTCTCCTGGGCTCTGATTAAGACACCTTTGCTATCAAGAGTAACTTGAACACTGAACCTCTGTTGAGGTAACCTGGTGTTTTCCTTGAGAATCTCGACTTTCCCTTCACCGATACTGGGCAGGTAATGACTCAACCTGCCAATCTTTTTCTCGGCCTGTTCTTGTATTGCCGCAGAGACTTCCATATTTTTGGTAACGATTCGCAGTTTCATATCTCCTCCCTGTTTCTAGATTTCCCTGGCTAAGGTTAAGCCCCATACTGAAATCACACCTTTGTTTTTGAGAGCTATGCCACAAGATTCCAATGTAGCTCCAGACGTACACACATCGTCAATAAGAATAATCTGTTTACCCCTTAGCTTTTCGTCACGACACATAAAAGCATCAATTACATTCTTCCGTCGCTCTTCTATATTAGGCGTTTTTACCTGTGGCTGTGTTTCTTTAACTCGAACAAGGCAGTCTTCGACTACCGGTAGGTTTATAATTTTCCCTAGCCCCCGAGCCAGAAGGCTTGATTGGTTATAACCACGCTCCCTTAATCGTCGTGGATGGAGAGGCACTGGAACAATAATTTCACCAGGTAAAGGATTTAGCTGCAAATAATCAGCCAACAATCCAGCCAGACAAAAGGAAAGCGCCTTTAAATTGTGATACTTTAGCTGATGAACAGCTTTACGTATCACCTCTTCAAAACGATATGGAGAACGGATGCCATCAACTTCTGCTTGTACACGTACACAAACCGGGCACAAAATGCCGCTGGCTTGAGGTTTGCCACAGCAAGGACAAAGCGGCCCTTTCAATTGAGGCAACTTCCTATAGCAATCTGTACATAGAAAACTACCCACTTTCCCACAGCCCACACAACGGCGAGGGAAAAAGAAATCAATTATTAATTCAGCCAGCCTGTTTAATTGAGTCAAATCTACTAATGCTGGGTAAACCTTCAGCGAGGGCGAGTGCGCAGTTCCCCACTCAGAATGGGTTCATCTAAATACACTTCACCATTTCTGATTTTGATATTGTATCCGCAATCAGGATTAGTACATACCCATGCCTTGTACTGAATCGCTGCTCCCTGACTACCGAAATCAGAAAGAGGCACTAAATCTCCTTTGCTACACCTCTGACATTTTGGGAACGAATTTTTTTCCAATGGTTCCACCTCCCGTCCGAAAAATATTTACTAAGCATATACTAAAAATAGCTTGTTGGCAAGTGCAAGTCTCTTCCAATACAAGGTGAGCCTGAGAGGGAAGGCAACTCGTTTATGATTGGGACATGCAAGTGATCATGAACGATAGGAATCTACAAACAATAGAACAAGTCAGACAATTTCTGGGAGGGAGTGAGGCGCTTTTCTTCAGAGCGCCAGCAGATGTCATGTTATTGGCGAAGACAGATGAATTGCATATGCGCTTAAGTGGCCCAGCCACGAAGAAGATTATGGGGCATGAATACGAGGTTTACGGATTGCAGAAAGGATGGTGAACACTCGTTCCAATCTCTTTCATCCAACGGTCTTGATATACTCCATGCTTATGCTCAACCTTTCCTTTGGCCTAGGGAGAATTTACTACCAGAAGCCATCTCCCCAGCATCTCATTGGCAACTTTGTATACATAGCCTCCGCTGCCAGTGTCGGTCCAAAATCCCAGTATTGCTCCCCATTTCGCACCATCGACATTATCATCAGTCGGCAGTGTTCCCTCTGATTTATGACTAATGCACCTCCTTCCATTTAGACACCTCCTTTGGAGTTGCCTATTCTTTATCATTCTTCTTCGAAAGAGGACATTTCTATTGAGTTGTCTACAGGACATTATCATAGAGTTTCAACAAGACAATTGGGTAGGGGAATAATTGGGAGTTACTTCTAACATGCCACAGTGTGCTTGTCCCAAACCAGCGGTTAAAGGTGCTTTTCAAGGTTGGCTGTTTGACGAGTTTAGTTTGACAGGGGCTATGATAGTTGAGGAAATCAATGCACTCTGCAATTTTCTGCTTTGCTACAATAAAAAGTTGCTTTTAAAATTCTTTATGCTATAATAATTAGCAGTCTCAACGTTGGAGTGCTAAAATAAAATTAAGAAAGGAGGTAGCATGGCAGTTAAAATTGAACCCTTAGGTGATAGGGTAGTAATTAAACCTATTCCTAAAGAGGAAGTAAGCAAAGGGGGGATTGTTATACCTGACACAGCTAAAGAAAAGCCTCAAGAAGGTGAAATTATTGCTGTGGGTTTAGGCAAACTTTCCGAGGATGGGAAAAGGATAGCTATGGAGGTTAAAGTGGGGGATAGAATAGTTTATTCCAAGTATGCTGGCACTGAATTTAAACTGGATGACGAGGAAGTGGTTATCCTGCGCGAAAGCGATATCCTGGCCAAGAAAAATTTCTAAAAGGAGATGAATGATAAATGGCAAAACAATTACTTTTTGGTGAAGAAGCAAGAAAAGCATTAAAAAAAGGTGTAGACACCTTAGCCAATGTAATCAGGGTGACATTGGGCCCGCGCGGGCGACCAGTGGCATTAGATAAGAAATGGGGGGCTCCCTCAGTTATAAACGATGGCGTTTCCATTGCGAAGGAAATAGAGTTGCCTGATCCCTTTGAGAATATGGGAGCTCAATTGGTGAAAGAGGCGGCAACGAAAACTAATGATCAGTGCGGTGATGGTACTAGCACGTCTGTTATTCTGGCGCAAAGCATTGTGGGAGAGGGGTTTAAGAATATTGCCGCTGGCGCTGACTCTATGGCTTTGAAACGGGGTATTGAAAAAGGGGTAAAAGCCGTTGTCGCTGGACTTAAGAAGATGTCTATTCCTGTGAAGACTAGAGAGCAGATAGCCCAGGTAGCTGCTCTATCGGCAGTTGATCAGGAAATTGGCGATTTGATTGCTGATGTCATGGAAAAGGTGGGCAAGGATGGAGTTATCACCGTTGAGGAAGGTAAGGGCTTGGAATTTGAAATTGAGTACGTTGAAGGTATGAAATTCGATCGTGGGTACCTAAGTCCTTATTTCGTCACTAATGCAGAACAGATGAAAGTAGAATTAGAAGATCCCTATATACTTATTACCGATAAGAAAATTTCTGCTTTGAATGATATTCTGCCTGCTTTAGAAAAAATCGTCCAAACTTCTAAAAACATTGTTATCATCGCTGAAGATGTGGAAGGTGAACCCTTAGCCACATTAGTGGTCAATAAACTGAGAGGCACTTTAAACCCTCTGGTGGTTAAAGCGCCTGGCTTCGGCGACAGAAGAAAAGAAATGCTTCGTGATATAGCTACTCTTACTGGAGGCACAGTCATATCCGAGGAGATTGGCAGGAAACTGGATTCGGTCACTGTGGATGATTTAGGTCGGGCTCGAAAAGTGGTGTCTGATAAGGATGACACCACTATTGTTGAAGGGAAAGGTTCGAAGGAAGCTATTGAGGCGCGGATTAAGCAAATTAGAGCTCAGATTGAGGCAAGTACATCTGACTATGATAAAGAGAAATTACAGGAGAGATTAGCTAAATTGGCTGGTGGAGTGGCAGTAGTCAAAGTAGGTGCGGGTACAGAAGTAGAGCTCAAGGAAAAGAAGCACCGAGTGGAAGATGCGCTCTCAGCTACGAGAGCTGCTGTTGAGGAAGGTATCTTGCCTGGTGGGGGCGTTGCCTTGCTCAGTTCAATATCGGCTTTGGATAAACTGGCTGTTAGTGGTGATGAAGTTATTGGTGTAGCCATATTGAAACGAGCTTTGGAGGAGCCTATCCGCTGTATAGCTGCTAATAGTGGTAGAGAGGGCTCAGTTGTGGTGAATAAGATAAAGGAAGGCCAAATTGGCTTAGGTTACGATGCAGCTAAAGATAAATTGGGTGTTAATATGGTGGAAAGTGGCATTGTAGATCCTCTTAAAGTTACCAGATCTGCCTTGCAATATGGCGCTAGTATCGCTACTATGATTTTGACTACTGAGGCTTTGGTGACTGACGTGCCCGAGAAGGAAAAAGCACCGCCAATGCCGGGAGGAGGTGGGTACCCTGAGTATTAAGGCATATTAGAAGGATGTTATATAAAGAAGAGCCGCCATATGGCGGCTCTTCTTTATATAACGAGCTAAATGATGTTAAATTTTCAGTAATTTTACTGGAGGGTCATTTTTGATTGGACCTACAATGGCTAAATTGAGTCCTTCGCTGGATAGAAGCTCTCCAGCTTCACGCCACATGATCTTCTTCGTAGCTGGCCCACTTAAGCACATATGCAATTCATCTATCTTCGCCAATAAGCTAACATCTGCCGGGCTATACTTCCTGTGGAATCGATGTCTTCGGTATGACATCTGTTTTAATCGTCCCCTTCGTTTGTATTGTGTTATTAACCGCGATACCTGTGATCGAAAATAACCTGTAATCCTTCCCATATATCGCCGTATCACCCCTTTCTCTGCTCTCTTGAGCCTATGATAGCTAAACCTTATCATCACCTCCTCTATCCAATTGTATTTCTCTCCCATAGATAACGCCCTGAAGAAAAGCGCCTCACTCCCTCCCAGAAATTGTCTGACTTGTTCTATTGTTTGTAGATTCCCATCGTTCATGATCACTTGCATGTCCCAATCATAAACGAGTTGCCCCCATTCCCCAGGCTCATCTTATATTGGAAGAGACTAACCCTTTGCTGGCAGTAAATTTTGTTGCTATAATGGAAACCCGCTTGGAATTACTGCGATGGCGATATAATAAATAGAGTATTGAGCATTTTGGGAATAAAAGGAGGCGTACCATGTCGCAAAAAATAACTAGAGAAGAACTTTTAGCTAAGGCTAAGAAACCAGCGCAGGATGCTATGAAGTTGCATCGTGATTATCGCGGGAAGATGCAAACAATGCTCAAATGCCAGATTCGTGATTTGAATGATTTTGCAATCTATTATACCCCCGGCGTTGCTGAGCCTTGTAGGGCTATAAAAGCGGACGAATCGAAGTTTGATGAGCTTACTAACAGATGGAATACCATAGCTGTGGTTTCTGATTGCACTCGAGTTCTTGGCTTGGGAGATATTGGGCCTAAGGCAGGTTATCCGGTGATGGAAGGAAAGGCATTGTTATTTAAATATCTTGGAGGCGTGGATGCCGTGCCTATTTGCCTTGGCACCAAGGACCCCGATGAAATTGTCAGGACGGTTAAGTTGATTGAGCCTTCGTTCGCAGGCATCAACCTGGAAGATATTTCTTATCCTAAGTGTTTTGACATACTTGATAGGTGCAGAGCACAGGCGGAGACTCCTGTGTGGCATGATGATGTACAGGGAACCGCGACGATAATGCTAACGGGATTGATAAATGCTCTGAAGATAATAGGTAAGAAGATAGAAAATTGTAAAATTGTCTTTAACGGTACTGGAGCGGCTAACACTGGTTGCACCAGGCTCCTCTGGGCTTACGGAGGGAAACCTGGAAATACTATGATGGTTGATAGTAAAGGTATACTTCATAAGGGAAGGAAAGATTTAGAGGAAAAGAAAGATAAGTTTGCTGAAAAGTGGCGCTTTTGTGAAATTACTAACCCCCAGGAGATAACCGGTGGTTTGACGGAAGCATTAAAAGGCGCTGATGTACTTATTTCTTATTCTAAATCGGGACCAGGTGTTATTGCACCTGAGCAAATCAAGGGAATGGCGAAGGATGCGATATGTTTTGTTGCTGCTAATCCCATACCTGAGATCTGGCCATGGGAATGTAAGGAAGCAGGGGCTAGAATTGTCGGCACAGGTAGATCGGATTTTCCTAACCAGGTAAATAACTCAGTAGGATTTCCAGCTATCTTCCGTGGCGTTCTTGATGTGCAAGCTAAAACCATTACCGATGATATGTGTATTGCTGCTGCTGAATCACTGGCGAAATATGCTGAGAAAAGGGGCATAAATGAAGATGATATTTTACCCAGAATGAATGAGACAGGTGCTTATATTGATGAAGCAGTAGCTGTGGGGATGAAAGCTCAGGAGTTGGGCATTGCCAGGTTGAAGGTTAGTGCTGGTGAGCTTCGCAAGGGAGCTGAAGCTATGATAATGAGCGCCCAGGGACAGGTTAATTGCCTGGTAAAGAATGGGTACATTGCCAAAGCAGTAACTGATTAAGGAGGGAAAAATATGAGAGAAATCAATGTTGGGGATATTACTAAAACTGTAGCTCATTTGTTTGAACACTCTTGCCACTACCTCACTGATGATGTATTGGCCGTGCTTAAACAAGCACGTGGGAAAGAAAAATCCCCTGTTGCCCGCGATGTATTGGATAGGCTATTGGAGAATGTGGAGATAGCTGGCAAGGAGCAGACCCCCCTGTGCCAGGATACTGGCCTTGCTATAATTTGGCTGGAGATGGGGCAGGAAGTACATGTAACTGGTGGTGACTTGTATGAAGCGGTCAATGAAGGGGTGCGCAAGGGATATGACGAGGGTTACTTGCGCAAATCTGCAGTGAGCCAGCCTTTTTCCGCTAGAGTCAATACTAAAGACAACACGCCGGCGGATATCTGGACTGACATAGTTCCGGGCGATAAACTTAAAATAATTGTAATGCCTAAAGGAGGTGGTTCTGAGAATATGAGCCGCCTGACGGTGTTGACTCCAGCAAAAGGGCGCCAGGGAATCATAGATTATGTGGTGAATCGTGTTAGCGAGGCTGGTAGTAATCCCTGCCCCCCGGTTATTGTAGGTGTGGGAATAGGGGGAACAACGGAGAAGACCATGATGTTGGCCAAGAAGGCATTGCTGCGGAAAGTGGGGCAACCAAACCCGGATGCTGAGATAGCCGAATTGGAGAGGGATATTTTACGTGGTGTTAATAATCTGGGTATTGGGGCAATGGGATATGGTGGAACAGTTACTGCTCTGGCAGTTCACGCCGAGGCATTCCCTTGCCACATTGCTAGCTTGCCAGTGGCAGTTTGCTTGATGTGCTGGTGTGATCGGAAGGGAGAGGCGACTTTATAGAAGGAGGCAACATGGCTGCAGATAAAGTTGAGGAGAAAGTTGAAAAGAAAATAAGAATGATTAATGTTTACGTTATGGGTAAACATTATAAAGCCCCTGAGGGGCTTACTATTCAGACAGCATTGGAGTATTGTGGCTATAATGCTATTAGAGGGTGTGGTTGCCGTGCTGGGTTTTGTGGTGCCTGTGGCACGATTTATAGCTTCACGTATGACTTGACAATAAAGTATGCGCTTGCTTGCCAGAAAGAAATTGAGCAAAACATGGTGATAATGCAGGTGCCATTTTTCCCTTCAATTGAGGCTATTTATAATTTGGAGGATTTAGAACCTGAGGAAGGCAAAAATAGGTTAGTGGAGCTTTACCCTGACCTTATTACGTGTTTTGGCTGTAATAATTGTACTAAAACTTGCCCTCAGGATCTTTTAGTGATGGATTTTGTGTCCGATGCCTTAAGAGGTGATTACGAGAAAGTGTATGAGAAATCCTTTGACTGTGTAATGTGTGGTTTATGTGCTGCCAGGTGTCCACAGGGGATACAACCATATAATATAGCTTTAGCGGCTCGAAGATTGAGAGGCTCTTATCTTACCCCCGCACCTCAACATAACCTGGATAGAGTAAAAGAGATAGAGGAAGGGGAATTTGATGTTGAACTTGAGGCATTGAAGAAATCGAATGAGACTGAATTGCGTCGGAGATATTCAGGGCGTGAGATAGAGCCGGCTTTGTAAAGGCTTTTTGAAAGGAGGTTGTCAATATGCCATATCCTGCTTCTATGGAAGAGAGTAAGAGAAAAGTTGAGGAGACCAGGCTACACCGATTAGAAAAAGGGCCGTGTGCACGTATTGATGAGGCTGAGAGAGAGAGCCTGATAGGTAAATTCCATCCCGATTATAGTAAGGAGCAATTTCGCGAGATAAAATTAGGACCAAACAAAGGTTGTTCGGCGCCTTTGGAGATAGCTGACATATTGGAGGGTAGTAGTCGTATTGACCCTGATAAAGTTGATCTCCAGAACGTTGACTATGATGTTGATGTTTTGGTAATTGGGTGTGGAGGAGCTGGTGGGTCGGCAGCACTTTTGGCCGAGGAAAATGGGGCTAGTGTTCTGATATCATCGAAGCTGCGCTTGGGGGATGCTAATACTATAGGGGCTCAGGCGGGGACGCAGGGGTGTGATAGGGCTAAAGATTCTCCTGTTATGCATTACCTGGATATAATGGGAGGAGGGCATTTTACTAACAACCCTGACCTGGCTGAGGCATTGGCTAAAGATTCTCCCGATGCAATTAGGTGGTTGGAAGAGTTAGGAGTTAACTGGGATAAAGAGATGGATGGTTCATATCATGAGCTATCGGGAGGTGGTGCTAGTAGGAGGAGAATGCATTCATGCCGGGACTATACTGGACTTGAGGAAATGAGGGTCATACGAGATGAAATCCGACAGAGAAACTGGCATGGAAGGAAGATAGATTGGTTAGAATTTGAGCCAGCTATAGAGCTGCTGATGGATGACAAGGGGCAGGTAGCTGGAGCGATATTAATGAACTTGGAAACTAAAAGAATGACCATAGTGCGAGCCAAGGCAGTAATCATGGCCACTGGTGGTCTGGGGCGCACACATATTCAGGGATTTCCTACAACTAACCATTATGGTGCTACTGCCGATGGCTTGGTGCTGGCTTATCGAGCGGGTTGCCAGCTTGTTGATATCGATACAATGCAATATCATCCCACAGGCGCAGCCTTTCCTCCTCAAGTTCTTGGCCTCCTGGTTACGGAGAAAGTGAGAACTTTGGGGGCAGAGATAGTCAATTGCGATGGAGAGCAATTTGTTCATCCCTTGGAAGCTAGAGATACAGAAGCCTCGGCAGAAATTCGTGAATGCAAGGAGCGTGGCAAAGGAGTTATTACGCCCACAGGGGAAGTTGGTTGTTGGCTGGATTCTCCTATGATTGAAATTAAACGAGGGGAGGGGACTATCCTGAGAGAGCTACCTGCAATGGTGCGGCAGTTTGGCCGTTTCAACATAGATATAACTAAGGAGCCAATGCTGGTTTATCCCACTCTGCATTACCAGAATGGTGGGATTATGATTAAAGCTGATGCTTCTACTCCAGTGCCAGGATTATTTGCTGCTGGTGAATGTGAGGGTGGAGTTCACGGCAGGAACAGGCTTATTGGTAATTCAACGTTGGATTTGTTTGTCTTTGGGAGGAGAGCAGGCAGAGCGGCAGCTAAGTGGGCTAAGGAAGTAGAATTGGGCAAACTTAGTTTAGGACACATACGTAAATGGCAACGGGAGCTTAAGGAAGCGAGTTTAGAAAAAATGCTTGTTTCTCCTATGCTTTTACCCAATTATGCTAATCAGGGAAAACCTGTACCTGGTTTTCATCCGCTTGGCCAAGAGAGTTCTTATACTCCTTTTGGCGATAGAGCTGTACGATGGATTTGATAGGAGGGCGATATGCCGCTGCGTGAGCAAAGAGATGTTAAGGAAATTGAGAGTATTTTAAATCAAGTATTGAATGTTGCCTCTCCACCTGTAGCTAGATGTCGCCTTCTCTCAACGGGATTTAACCCCGGACATGCCCTGAATATAGCTGAGGATATTGGTGGACACAAAGAGTGCATAGGCTGTGGCAATTGTGTGGATGCCTGCCCTTTTTTATTTCGTGAGCCCTCCAGACGTGAAAAAACGGAACAGCGAACGTCCATGGCACTGGAAAGCATAGTAGGTGCAGATTGTGACCAGTGCGATGCTTGTGTCTTAGCATGCCCTCAGGTAGATACTACCATTAAAAATTATGTAGTTCAGCACCGTATGATAGAAGTCATGTCCAGACTGGAGCAAAGAATAGGAGATGAAGACGAGCCCGATTTAGATTTATTTGTTGAGGAAGTTGTAGCTTAGTGATGTTAGCTACGGGCCAGAAATCAAGCAGCTCATAAGTGGGAGAGTATTAAATGGATTTTGACATACCGGAAGAATTAAAAATGCTTCAAAGCATGGTGAGAGATTTTGTCGCTGAGCAGTTGAAGCCGTTGGAGAGAATTGTTTTGGGGCGAGCTGCTGACTTGAGTGATACTCAGATGTATCTCCCGTTGGAAAAGGAGCAGAAGCTAATAGGAATGACAAAAGAAATGGGTTTATGGGGGGTAAATGTCCCTGAGGAACTTGGCGGCGTGAGCGTGGGCACTTTGGGGAATTGCCTGATTGAAGAAGAATTGGCTCAAACAGTTGTCCCTTTTAAGCTTGGCGATGTCACGCCGCTACTTTTTGATTGTAATGAGAAGCAAAGGGAGGCTTATTTTTCACCTGTGTTTAATAGGGAGAAATATGCCTACCTGGCATTGATGGAGCCTGGCAGGGAGAATTTTGGGGAGCTGGGGATGCAAGCGGAGAAGCGGAATGGCAACTATATTCTCAATGGCAAGAAGTTGTCCCTTTCTAGAGTTGGCGAAGATTATTTTGCTGTTGTTTTTGCCTCTACTGATCCTGAAAAGGGATTGAGAGAGGGCATGACTTGCTTTCTGGTAGACAAAGGGACTTCTGGTTTTACTGTAAATGATGATGAAACTATAACTGGCTGGGAGGCAAGGGAAAGAAGGCCCACGTCTTTAGTTTTTGACCAATGTCAAGTAGCAGCCGAGAATATGCTGGGCGAAGAAGGGAGAGCTTTTCATTTAGGTAAGAAATGGCTTCCTTCGAGACGGATTGTGAGGGGTGCCAGATGTGTGGGAGCGGCTCAAAGAATACTGGATGAAGCAACTATAGAAGCTCAGACGTGGACATCATTCGGACAGTTTATTTCAGGGCGGCCTAGTGTGCAGGCAGCATTGGGTGATATAGCTACGAATATTCATGCTGCTAGACTCATGATTTACGAAACTGCATGGAAAGCAGATAAAGGAGAACCAATACAGCGTGAAGCTGCAATGGCGAAGCTATTTGCTACACAAATGGTTCATTGTGTTGCTGATAATGCCACTCATATTTTCAGTGCTCCATCGTATGTTGGAGGACTGCCTATGGAAAGATTTTGTCGTAATGCTCTGGCAATGAGTTCTACAGAATTTGCCCTGCAACTTCAAAGGAATATTATTGCTCGGGATATAGTGAGAGGGTTGAAAGTCTAAGCGAAGGAGGATACTTATGACTGAGGCTAAAAAAATTACACTCCCGTTAACTGATGAGATTTTGAAGGATCTCAAGGCTGGTGATAACCTTTTGCTTACAGGTGTGATATATCAGTTCCGCGATGCTGCTCATAAGAGGATAGTCGAAGCACTTGACCAGGGGAAATCTCTGCCAATAGATATAAAAGGGGTGGCGGTGTTTTATATGGGGCCTTCACCTGCCAGGCCGGGTAGGCCGATTGGTTCCGCGGGCCCAACCACTAGTGGTCGTATGGATAGTTACTCACCACGACTTATGGCTGAGGGACTTAAAGTGATGATTGGCAAAGGCTTGCGCTCGCAAACCGTGAAGGACGCCATAGTAAAATATAATGGAGTATACTTGGGGGCTATAGGTGGTGCTGGGGCTCTTATTGCTAAGAGTATCAGGAAGGCAGAAGTGGTAGCTTATGAAGACCTTGGAGCTGAGGCAATCCGTCGCTTAGAAGTAGAGGATTTTCCAGTCACAGTAGTAAACGATAGTCATGGTGGTGACCTTTACGAAGAGGGAAGGGCGAAATACCAAGTTACTTCCTCTACCGCGTAGCCTTCAAAAGGCGTGTCTTCCTAATTAATATTTGTCTACATCCAGCCCCGGGGGCTTGCTCTGAGCGAAGCTTGCTGTCTGCTTTCGTGATTGGGCTGGCAAACAACTTGTTCCAAATGATACAATGTGTCGATTATATTCCATTCCAGTTTTTATAGCAGTGTGCCAATAAGCTGGGGCAAGTTGCGCTAAATCGCTACGGCGTATTGATTCTCATTCTGTGTAAGCTACTCAGAATGACAAAAGGAGGTAAAATTGACAGAGGAGCATATACCCGGTGGTTATAATGGCAGGATACTAAGGGCGAATCTATCCAACCGCAGTATATCTGTGGAGGAAATTGATGAGCTATTCTGTAGAAGGTATTTAGGTGGAGCTGGTTTTGTTACATATTTTCAGTGGAAGGAGTTAAAGCAGGGGATTGACCCTCTAGGCCCCGACAACAAGTTAATTTTTGCAGTTGGGCCTGTGACAGGCGTTCCTATTCCCGGGAGTGGTCGCCATTGCGTCGGCGCAAAATCACCCCTGACTGGTGGCTATGCCAAATCAGAGTCGGGGGGATTCTGGGGTGTTGAACTCAAACAAGCTGGATATGATGGCGTTATTATTGAAGGGAAGGCTGATAAACCAGTTTACCTCTGGATTCATGATGGGGAAGTAAGCATAAAAGATGCTGCTCATCTCTGGGGACACAATACTAAGGAAACCCAGGATAGTATTAAAGCTGAGCTAGGTGACGATCGTATTCGGGTGGCGGCAATAGGCCCAGGCGGAGAGCAGCTGGTGAGGTATGCTTGTATTATCAATGAGCTTAAGGATGCTGCTGGCAGGGGGGGGGTGGGGGCAGTAATGGGCTCGAAAAACCTTAAGGCTATTGCAGTGAGGGGGCATAAGAAACCTCGAGTAGTTGAGCCTGAGCGGTTGAAGGAATTCAGACAATGGTTCCTGGCTAATCGGGAGCAGTGGCAGGGCATGCATGATTGTGGTACCGGAGGGGTGATGGAGAGGGAAATGGCCACAGGTAATATACCTGTTGGTAATTTCCGTGATGGTGAATTTTCCGACATATCGAAGATAAGTGCCCAGGCAGTAAGAGATACGATCAGAGTTAAGATGGAAGGTTGCTTTGCCTGCCCGCTTCGTTGCAAAAAAGTAGTGAAAGTTGATGAGCCGTATTCTGTGGACCCAGCCTATGGTGGGCCTGAGTATGAGACATTGGCAGCGATAGGTTGTAATTGTGGTATAGGTGACCTCAAGGCTATTGCTAAGGGGAATGAGCTTTGTAATGCATATTCTCTGGATACTATTTCAACGGGGGATGTTATAGCTTTTGCTATGGAGTGTTTTGAGAATGGTCTTCTTAACACTAAAGATACAGGAGGAATTGAGCTCAAATTTGGCAATGCTGAAGCCATGCTTAAGACCATTGAACTGATTGCCAGGCGTGAAGGCATCGGGGATATGCTGGCCGAGGGAACAGCAAGGGCTGCTGAGAAGATTGGCAGGGGGGCCGTTGAGTTTGCCATGCAGGTTAAGGGGTTGGAGATACCCATGCATGAGC
>CAZDXE010000022.1:0-20479 GCA_964509565.1 uncultured Dehalococcoidales bacterium
ATATTTCAGCGTTGTGGACAACTAACGCCCCTGCTAAAGTAACAGGAGATGTGCCGCCCGCCATAGCCATCGATAGGACAATACACGGTATGCCTACCACGACAGATTCAATAATAACATCACAGCAATCCTTACCAAGAGTTAACGGACTACTTGGACACAAAACAGAACTAAAAAGCGGACGCTTTCTCAATTTCTCCTTCCCACCTGCAACCGCCGCCGCCATTTCAATATCTTTCTTCATAAGCTCCCCGCTGCCAGGGCCATGAACAATATGCTTTGTAGTATTAGCTAACAAAGCTTCCATTTCATGAGCAGAGCTTGCTTTTGGAGGAGTATCCCGAGCATCACAAGGCCTCCAAACAACATCCACTTCACTAAGGGCATCCGCGACTAATGCAATGTTAGCCACATCCTGCTTTGTCGATTCCCTGTACTCACCTGTAAAAGGGTCTATTACCATCGGAGCTTCCCCAAAATTGGTAAAATTAACCCTGCTCCCTCCCAAAATCACGTCATTTTCGGGGTTCCTTCCAGCAAGTAGAATCTCGCTGGGCACAGAACGAATGGCGTCCTCAACTACATAAGGAGGGATTTTAACCAGTTGCTCCTTTCGGTCAACAACAACACCAGCCGCTCCCTCAAAAATATCCAAAGCCCTTTCATGCTCAACCCTTACGCCGGTCTGCTCCAACAATTCCAGAGTAGCCAGGTGAAGCTCATACAACTCATCATCCGAAAGTAGATTTAATCCCATACCCTGCATTAGCTGCCTGCCTGCACTTGCCCGACGTTTTCCCATTTAATCACCTCCTTCTTAAGACTGGAATAAATATGCCCACTTTCACAGCAAGGAAATTCAAAAAATCCTCATATTCTTGCGCCCATTTAGATTAACTCAGTTTAACAATTCTGCTTCTGCTCTCCTTAAAATCCTGGATATTTCCCTTTCAACATCTTCAGGAATAGGCGCAGGCTTATGTGTGGCCAATATTTCTTTAACCTTTTCTCTAGCCACTTTATCAATTGACTTAGACCCCTTTTTCTCCCATGTTTCAAAGGTGCTTATATCACTGATCCTTGACATCCATCTTTCTCTAAAATGCTCTACCGTATGTTTTTCACCTAAAAAGATGCCGCCAGGGCCAACTTTATCAATAACATCCAATGCTAAGGTATCATCATTTATTTCAAACCCTTGGACAAACCTTAAGGCATAATCTATAATCTCGTTGTCAATAACCAAAGCCTCTGAAGATGTGACGCGGGCTCCTTCCAATCCTCCTAAGCCAAGAGCAATATCAGGACCTATTAGTATAAGTAGGATAAGTGAAATAGCCCTTTCATAGCCAGCTTGCGCATCTAGAAGTTTAGAATCAGAACGAGAGATTGTTATTTCGCTTGGCAAGTCATAGTAGCGGATTAACTGAGCAAGGGCTAGATACATAAGATTGCCCTCAGGTGTTTGAATTACCTCTCCTGACCTGAAATCGATGGTGCTAGCGCCAGGCTTATACACCACCGGTGCTCCAGGGCTAGCAAACTCCTGAATAGCCAAGCCACCTAGGAATTCAGCGTTATTAAGAACTATTGTACCTGCTAGTGTAGCAGGGCCTGTCATGCCTGCCAAAGGCATAGGATCTATAACAACTGGAATGCCAGCCTTAGCAAGCTCTATACTTGCTTCTGTTATTCCCTTATCATATGTAAGAGGAGAGATAGGACAGACAACTATTGAAAAAATAGGCCTTTTTCTAAGTTCCTTTCTGCCACCAACAATAGCAGCCGCGACTTCAATTTGGTATTGGGCTTCACTAGCGCTTAGTGAATCCCCCTCAAAATGCTTTTCTGAATTTCTTAAGCAAGTGCACATACTAACTATGCGCTGCATGGGTGGTGGCACATCTGTGACGCCACCCAGCGACCAAGAAAACTGAACGTGATCAAGATAATCAACTATCACCGCATGACGAGCAGCATCTTCAGTTGTCGAATATCCACGTTTGCCGGTCTCCCAATCCATTGCGAAAGGAGCACCTCCATCAGCTAGAAAATATGTCTCTTGTTTATTCAACACGCGGTCATTCTTTGGATTTCTAGCGCAATATTTTATAGTCTTCGGGGCCCTCTTTAACGCCTCTTCAACTAAGTTTCTAGGAATAGTCGCCTGTTTCTTCGCATAATCAACATTCGCCCCAGCTTCCTTCAAAATATCAAGAGCCTTCCTGCTCATAACTTTGATGCCAGTATTTTCCAAAACTTCTAGAGAAGCATTATGAATAGCTTTTATTTCACCTTGTGACAAAAAACTTATCTTAGGTTTACTCACTACGTCTAACCTCCTTAAATTAATTCTCCACTAGCTATCTCCCAGTATATCTTTCTCAGCATCTCGAAGAATCTGATCCATCTCCTTATGAACACTCTCATCAACAGGAGGAGGTGTATGTATAGCAAGTATCTCCTTTACTTTTGCCTCCGCTCTCTCAATAAAAGAGCCCTTTACCTCCGGGTCAAGAATGAAAGTATCAGAAAGTTCTCTACTCCACACTTCTTGTTTGAAATGATCTACGGTGTGTCTTTCGCCCAAAAAATGCCCGCTGGGGCCAACTTTACGAATGACATCCAGCGCTAAAGTATCATCATTCAATTCGAATTTGCGCAAATAGGCACGAGCATGTTCACAAGCCTCGGCGTCAAGGATTAACTGGTCCAACGAAGCGCTCATTGCCACATCGCGGCATCCCAACGAAGGGGAAAGGTCCGCCTTGCACATAAACCACATAGCAGCTCGCAATACATTACGTTCAAAAGATAGAATGTCAGAAGGCACTTCTCCTAACAAAACGTCTGCTGCTAAGCTGGGAATCTTGTAGAATCTCGCCATCTGAGCACTTGCTGCTGAAATCACTAAATATTGAGGTGCGTTGTAGTTCATTTCCCCCGTCCTCATATTTGCTGGTGCGGCTTCCGAAGTATAGATCATAGGCGCACCAGGGTTGGCGCACTCAACGATGACCAGAGCAGCAAGTTCTTCAGCATTTCCCATTGCCAGAGTACCGGCCAACGTTGCCGGAGCAGTTGCAGCAGCTAAGACCATAGTCATAGGCGCAGTAGGAATTCCTGCTTTCGCTAATGTAACCATGGCTTCACTTGCACCTTCTTCAAAGGCCAGGGGAGCAATAGTACAATTAATCGTTGAAAAAATAGGCCTTCTTCTCAGTTGTTCTTCCCCACCAGCAATAGCGTTTGCTAGCCTGATCTGCCATTTGGCCGTCTTTTCAGTTATACAGGAACATTGAATGTGTTTTCTGTTATTTTCAAATGCAATAGCTAAGGAATAAAGCTCCTGAAGTGGCGGTGATATCTCACCAGGAAGCACACTGGGCCAGAAGAAATCAACTGTATCAAGATAATCAGCTACTACGGCAAAATCTTTCACGTCAGAGCTTACTGATTTTCTCCTCTCTCCAGTTTCAAGGTTTGTGGTTATAAATGGTGAAAAACCAGTTGTGGATAGAAGGCGGAATTCACTCGTAGGAATTTTAAGGTCACATGTTGGCTCTCGCGCACACAGCGTCATCTCCTTTGGAGCTTTCCTAATTGATTCTTCTATAAGAGAGCGCGGTATCTTTACAATATCACCATTTACCTCTGCCCCATTCTCGGCAAGCAGTCTTCGCACCTTCTCACTGAGAATTTTGACTCCTGTTTCCTTTAGAATTCGCAGGCTTGCCTCATGAGTACGCCCTACTTCTTCCTCCGATAAAGAATTTAAGATAGTTTTCATCTTTTCAAACTCCGTTCTAACTTTGAATTTTATTTTGCTTTTCCTTCCTAAGCTCAAGCTAGATTATTATATAAACACAATCACTTTCCGCTTAGTTTATAATACCCCCTCTATTTCCCTGTATGTTTTATATTTCACTCTCCCACTCTAGACACAGTCAACACCACACAAAACAACTCCTGAGGCATATTCATTCCTTGAAAACGCCTAACTCACCACAACATTCTGAGCTTTATCAAGCCACAAACATCATATTGACACACTATGATACAGATATTTCCTTAGAGCACACCTCATGGAATTTCACAGGGGCGCCCATAGCAGCCATCATCTTAAGAAATCTTATTGGGTCCAGACACTCAGGTGCAATTAACCCCCTGGGTGCATCTCCTCGCATAGACATCTTCACAGCTACAATCGCCGGCATGGCGACGGCAACCTCAGTTGTGCCAAATCTTCTGTAGAACTCTAACTTCTCCTTCATGTTGGTGAAAAGATGATAAGGCCAATATAATTTGTATGTGATATCCTCCCCTGATTTTGCTCCTTTTATGTCCATTAAGACAAAACTTACAGAGTTCGGTGGGAGTTTAGCAGTGGCCTCACTCTCTAACAGAAATTGATTGACTGGAGCTTTCATTAGTTTCATCAAAAGGTTCTTTGGAGCAACCTTAACGCCATTTACATCTACAAGCTCCTTGCTCGTCAGCTTCAGTTTTACCAGGGCACCTGCTATTGGATCAAATGGGTATTTGAAATCACAATGCTTAAGGCCTTTGCCTATAAAACGTGGTGGAGTTACCCCTTCCTCATGAGTATGTCGAGTAATCAGAACCGGCCCCACAGGCTCAGGGAAATCGTATTTCTCTGGAGCGCTAAATGGTGGATACCTCTTGTATTCTCCGTCTTCGAATACGTCAACTTCATCTTCATAGTTTTCAAGCGCCTCGTCAGGACACCATCCCGTGCTCCACTCAGTGACTAATTCCTTAGGCTCCTCCAGTGCTCTCCCCCCAGCTTTAACATGTATCTCATCCACTCGGTCGAGCTTGTCACAAACACGCCTTGCCAACACATTGGTAACTCCAGGAGTTCCTCCACAAGCAAACACCGCTGTCAAACCAGCTTCTTTGAATTCATTATCAAATTCAAGTGGTTTATTTTTTATCAACTGATTCCACGTAGGGCCAAACATAGACAGAGCCGCATCCACATAGTGTGCTCCACTTCTTAAAGCAGCTTTCAATACATTCGGGTTAAATCGAGGCAAGGCCAGGTTAATAATCGCATCAGCCCCACTAGCTGCCCTCTCAATATCCTCAATTTTCCCAGCATCTACCTTCATTGTAGTGATTTTGTCGCTCTTTATTTTGTCCTTAGCCTTATTGGCTAAATCTATGTTTATATCAGCTAATACTATTGCCGACACATCCTTGTCTCTAGCCAAAATTGAGGCACATGGGCCTCCTTGTGCTCCAGCTCCCAGTACTAATATTTTTTTCATATTGCTCTCCTCCTTTTTCATTATGATGGTATCTTGATCTTAATTCTCTTGAAATAGCTCTGCTTCACCTCGTTACAAAGCCTATCGCTCTGGCTCCTTCCACTGCAGTGAGGCTATCAAAATCGCTAAATCCAAGCTCACCTCTTATGGTAATCTCACTTCCTGAATTTCCTAACAGTCTCATCAAATTTTCTTTTTTGCTCAATAGCCACTTCATCAACCTCAGTAACATGAAAAGACTTACATTCAAAGCCAAATATGTCCTTCACAACCTTAACAACATTGTCAGGAAACACAATGGTCCCATCCTTACGAATTTCCTCAATGCCATCTCTGAGTTGCCCTCCAAGATTAATATCAATTGCTTTATTCAGGCTAATGTCGTCAGGTAAAGCTAATTTCGGTCCGCCTGCGCCCAGCCAAACTGGATATGCCCCAACAAGGCCATTAGGGCTAACCGCAATAGTCAGGATACGCTCATCATTCAGCATGGCTAAGGCATGTTTACATTGAGAAGATGCTGTTAGAGAATCTCCATAGTCCCCACCCCACATTCGTCCGGCGTCTTTTTGAAGTTTTGCTAAATCATACTGACGAGTCACATCACGATAATCAGCAACAATTTTCAAGTAAAATGGCGGTGGATCTACAGGCTCTCCACTACGTTCCATCCAAACGGAATTGAAATGATGTCCTACATAATAGACCCGAATGTCTCTTGGCTTTAAGTTTTCCCTCTCTGCTACAATCATTCGTATATACGCCACTTCACTGTCAACATTTCCCATCCCCACAGTGGGGGTTAATCCAATTCTTTCCAGAGCTGGCCCTACTGCATCACCATAAGCCCCATTTACTATGAGTGGTTTAATCCCTGATTTATCTACTGCTTGCATCAAGTGATAAGTCAACCTCAAGTGCAGTGGAACAAAAGGGCCAAGGTCAGCAATATCCTCCAGGGGTTTAAGGATTTCAGAAGGTAACAGCGCTGCTGGCGCCCACCATGTAAGCATAGATGTGCAATTCAAAATAATCCTCGGGTTAATTTTCTTTACGAGCTCGGCATTCTTATCAACATCTTCCAGTAAATCCATCCTCACAAATTTAGCTTCAGGGTAATACCCCATATGCACAGCGCCTGCAGAAGCTATATTTACTACACCCTGTCCATATTCTTCACGTATGTCAGCTCCTACTATGCTCGAAACACTCGGTTCCCTAACCAGAAATTCCAAACACCTTCTGCCAACACCTCCTAATCCAATTATCATCACATCAGTTTTCACAAATAACCCTCCTTTTTCAAATAATTCACTCTATTATACACTCTACTCAAAGCAACAGTTGCTTTTAAAACCAGTAATTTGTCATCAGCATGCCCTCTCTTAATTAAGTTTCTACTTAATATTAACCCCAAGGCCAAAATCGCATCTATACTTTGTAGTCGTACATTAATTTACGTGAAATTGATAAACCATCAAGTGTCCTATAGTAAAAAAGGTACAGGAAAATTCCAGCATCAATAACACCAGGAAAATGAAATGCCCCTAGGTTACTCTTCATTTTCCCTTCCGAACAAATTTGTCATAATTTGGTCCTGTAAAATCTCTGATTTTCGTCCCCTTCGGTGCACTACTTAAACCCCAGAAAAATGTTCCCGGCACCTTTCCTGTGTTCTTCACCGAATACTTCCATCCCGGAGCCCAGTGGCCTAAATCTCCAGCTTTCAGAAGCACTTTATTTGCTGTGCCTTTCTGTACTTTAGTTGTGTCTTCACCCCAGTACATGGTGAATTCTCCCACCAGAATGTAGTAAAACTCATGGCACATGCCTTAATATTCGTCTGCTGTGCCGTCATCCGAAGCATCCATAGAGAAAGTATTCGTCTGTTTTCCTGGAGGCATACAATATAACCCTACAACACCAACTCCTTCCACACTGGATATGTCTACGTGATAACAGTCAGGCGACAATTCATCTGGCCCAAACCACTCCCATGCATCCATTCCGATTACTCTTGGCTCAATTTTCTGTCTATTCATTTAAACCTCCCATTTTTTCTCAATTCCTCAGTAACACATATTGGATTTCAAACTTCGCCCATGTCGTTTTCACCGGCATTCTATGATTTCCTGAGGGATATCATTTAGCCTCCAAGACTCCCGGGCGTGCAAATTCAGCCGCTGCTTCTATCCCCTTCCTGGCAATTTTAGCTGCTTTCCGCATACATTGGATTTCATATTCCGATTTTACTGCTATCTCATTCTCAAGAATATCCGATGCCACTTCAACTTGAGCAGGGCTCACTTCATTTTGAAGGCGAGCATATAATAAGGGGCTCATCGTATATTCTCCCACTACTCCAATCTTCAATTTTTCCAGTTTTGCTTCATGTAAGTACTCCATCAATGTCCTAACGTGATCCATTGATGGTTTCACATTCTTTATCCAGGTACACTCAGGTGTAAAATGATGTGCCTCATCCAGCTCCAGAAGAGTACCTAAATTTTCATCACGAGGCAGGATTACCATGGTATCACCAAAGTACGGTTCGTACCCTGAAATGTACATCACATGCCCTCTCTGTCCAAACTGCAAGCTACCAGGCCCTGAATAAACCACCAGAACATCAATTCCTCTATCCTCCATTTTCGCTCGAATACTCTTCAACCGTCTCGAGAATTCAGTTTGCGGCGGCATTGCTTCCTTCACCAGGCTATTTTTCATACATCCTCCTTTTAAATAAAAACTACTATTATTTCGGCTCAAGGTTCATACTCTAAAATCAATCAAAATATTGCTACTGTTCGATCCCCATACAGGTTAGCATTGTATAAGTAACCTAGATTACATACAATAACTACGTGCTCGCAAATTTGTCAACACAGAGGCAACAAAGGCAAACATCAGATATTGTTATGGAAATTACCTGGACTTTCAGTCTCTGGAAGTGGAATGGGCAGAAACAATTTTAATCAACTTAGGGAAAAACATTAAGCGGTGATAAGATATAACACTATGTATCTACTGGGAAGAGATACAATATAAAAAGAAGGGGACGCCAAAGATATGAACTCTATTGGCATTGACATTGTAGAAATAGAGCGCATTGAGTCAGCAGTAAAACGGTGGGATGAGCGTTTTCTCAATCGAATTTACACTCAGGCTGAGCTTGAGATTTGCCAGGGTAAAATTGCATCTTTAGCCACACTCTTTGCCGGCAAAGAAGCAATCATGAAAGTCTTAGGCACCGGCACTAAGGGTATCGGCTGGCGAGAGATTGAAATCTTGCCCAACTCTGATGGTAAACCTTTAGTACAACTCCATGGTAGAGCTAAAGAGAGAGCCAGAAAATTAAACTTAAGTAAATTCTCCATCAGCCTTTCCGACACAAAGCAGTATGCTGCAGCCGCAGCTATAGGAGCATAGCAGAAAATTGTCACAGAAAGAGCAAAACCATTAACGTCCTTGAGCATTTCCAAGATGCAATTAGCATAAACCTGTTGCACAATAACCCAACGAAAATTGCGCCAATATACAATCCACGCAACACGATGATTGGAATCCTCAAGAATTATTTATTGCTACTCCAGACTACCCACTATCAAATATTTTATCAGTATTCAAAAAGCCGAATTGGAAAGTGCAGGTTGGGAAGCACATGTATTAAATTAAACACTATCATTTGTTATAATGAGCACCCCTGTCAACGTAACAAAGGAAATAGATAAAATGCTAGCGAAAGTAAAAAGTGCCGCAGTAGTTGGTCTTGAGGGCTACCTCGTGGATGTCGAAGTTGACATCACCAATGGTTTACCCTCATTCACCATTGTGGGCCTGCCAGATAAAGCTGTCCAGGAAGCCAGAGAAAGGGTAAGGGCAGCCATCAGGAATTCCGGTTATTCTTTCCCCAACAAGCGCATTACCGTCAACTTAGCCCCCGCAGATTTGAAAAAGGAAGGACCCGCTTACGATTTACCTATGGCTACAGGTATATTAATCAGCTCAGGACAATTATCTACCGATCTCTCCCATAGCGTATTTTTAGGTGAGCTTTCCTTAGATGGCAAGCTTCGCCATACCCACGGTATATTGCCAATGGTAGCTCTAGCTAAAGACAAAGGGCTTTCCAGTGTCTTTATCCCGCTAGATGACGCCAATGAGGCATCTCTAATAAAAGATACGCATATCTTCCCTGCAGAATCATTAGCCCAGTTGGTTACTCATCTTCAAAATGAAATAAGCATCCCCGAATATCAAAACGATATAAATTGGCTAGAGGAAACCCGTCACGATTATACCTTCGACTTTGCCCACATCAAGGGCCAAGAGCATGCCAAGAGAGCTATGGAAATAGCAGCAGCAGGAAGACACAACATCCTGATGTGTGGACCACCAGGAAGCGGCAAGACAATGTTAGCTCGCTCATTACCCTCAATATTGCCTCGGCTGAGCATGGAAGAGGCTATAGAAGTAACCAAAATTTACAGTGTCAGCGGATTATTACCACAGGATACCCCTCTCATTATGGAACGCCCTTTCCGTTCCCCCCACTACACCATCTCCCATGCCGGATTGGTAGGAGGTGGGCAATGGCCACGACCTGGGGAGATAAGTTTAAGCCACAATGGAGTCCTATTCCTGGATGAATTCCCTGAATTTGGTCATGCCACACTGGAATCATTACGGCAACCAATGGAGGATAGAACTATTACCGTCAGCCGTGCTCATGGCAGCATTACTTTCCCTGCCAACTTCATGCTGGTAGCAGCTATGAATCCTTGCCCCTGTGGCTATTACAACGACCCACTTAAAGAATGTAAGTGTTCCGCAGGAGAAATTTCCCGCTACCACAAAAGACTAAGCGGACCGTTACTGGATCGCATCGACATATTCATTGATGCCCCCCACATCAGTTATGCAAAACTCACTGAGGATAGACCCACAGAAACTTCAGAAAAGGTCAGGGAAAGAATCAAAACAGCTCACGAAATTCAACTTGAAAGATTCAGAAAAACAAAACTGAAGTGCAATGCCGATATGGCCCCCAAGGAAGTAAAGGAATTCTGCACTATAGAATCAGCAGCACAAAGCTTGCTTCGTACTGCTATGCGACAACTTCACCTCACAGCTCGCGCCTTCCATCGTGTTCTTAAAGTTTCTCGTACCACTGCCGATCTAGAGGGCAGCAATATCATCAAAACATACCATGTAGCCGAAGCTTTACAATATAGACATCAGGATATAATGTAAATATTAGCCACAAAACCATCCATAGAACGCCGCCAATACAATACCAATGATAAGGGAAATCCAGCCACCTATTTGCCAAGCATTTAACCAAGGACGCTCTGGTTCACGAGTCATAAACTCCTTCATATCTTTTCGGCCCACCATGGAATTATAATATGTCTTCTTTTCCTTCCTACTCCAAAGTACAAAAGCAATGCCCAAAAAGATAAAGAAAATGCCCATTCCCAAGATAGCTCTACAATTGGCAACTGACATGCTATTTTAATCTCCTACTAATAACTACCTGGATTTTCAGGAAACTCTACTTAATCTCCACAACTGCCCCAGCAGTTTCTAATTTTTCCTTCGTGGTATTTGCTTCTTCTTTAGAGACACCCTCTTTCACTACATGAGGAGCAGATTCCACCAAATCCTTAGCTTGCTTTAGTCCTAAATCAGTCACCTGGCGCACCGCCTTAATCACCTCAATTTTCTTTTCGCCAATAGATTGTAGCACGACAGTGAATTCTGTCTTCTCCTCCTCCTGTGCCTCAGCAACTTGGTTACCGGAAGCTACTGCCGATGCTACTCCCACAGCTACAGGAGCTGCAGTAACTCCAAATTCATCCTCCAAAGTTTTAACTAAATCGGCCAAATCCATTACAGTCATATTTTTAATGGCATCAATAACTTCTTCCTTACCCATCACTTTAGTTTTTTCCTTTGTATTTGCAGGTTTCCTTGTTTTTTTTACTTTCCCTTCTTCTTTTTTCATTTCCTCTGATGGCATATTCCCCTCCTTAATTATTCAGTAAGATTTTGAATTCTAGCTTGTAGTACGTTGCTTAAACCATACAATGGGAAGCTTAAGACATTATGTAAATTCCTTGCCGTGGCCTGCAACTGGGCTATTAGTTGAGAAATAAGGACTTCCTTCGACGGCAAATTGGACAGAGCCATAACCTCATTAGCACTGAGCGTTCGGTCTCCCAACAAAGCTCCTCTAATTTGCACAGTTACGCCTGTAGATTTGACAGATTGGTTAAAAACCTTAGCTGCCTCGACAACATCATCATAGCCAAAAACCAAAGCTGTAGGACCATCAATGATGTTCATAATTTCTTCCTTCCCACTTCTCTGAGCAGCGAAGCGAGTTAAGGTATTCTTAACCACTTGATAGCTAACAGGGGCAGCATTTAAAGCAAGGCGCAATCCAGCCATATCTCTAGCCGACAGGCCCTGGTAGCTAGTAGCGATAACAATAGTGCTTCTAGATAGCCTATCTGCCAATTGCTCGATAATCCGGGATTTATCTTCCCTTAACATACATCCTCCAAATAAATAAAAAAACCCTGCGCCAATGATACAGGGTTAACTATTAACTCTGGCCTTAGCAGGCAAAACACTTTATTAAACCACTCAAGTACCTGCTGTCATCGGCACCAATTTACAATTTTAGCCTAAAAATTCTCGGGACTTCTAAGGCACCCGCATTATAGCAAGAAAAATTAAGCAAATAAAGCCATGGCTGAGTTGAGATCCAGTTTAAATCCAGGGCCCATGCTAGTACATAGCGATATACTTTTAACATACTGACCCTTAATCCCACTAGGCTTTGCTTTAACTATAGCCTCAATCACTGCTGTCAGGTTTTCCAGGAGTTTATCCTTATCAAAACTAACTTTACCTACTGGCAAATGAATAATAGCTGTCCTATCCAGGCGGAATTCCACTCTTCCCTTACGAGCTTCATTTATAGCCCTAGATAGGTCCTGTAGCGGCACCACTGTGCCAGATTTCGGGTTAGGCATCAAACCTCGCCTCCCCAAAACACGCCCCAATTTTGCTACTTTCGGCATCATATCAGGAGTAGCTATCGACGCATCAAATTCAATCCATCCATCCGCAATTTTTTTGATAAGCTCATCTCCACCAACATAATCAACTCCAGCATCTTCAGCTAATTTTATTGCCTCTCCCTGGGCAAAAACAAGTAATCTCAGTTTTCTTCCCAATCCGTGGGGCAACAGAGCTACACCACGTACCTGTTGATCGGCACTACGTGGGTTGACTCCCATTCTCAAATGAACCTCAACCGTTTCGTCAAATCCAACATAAGAAACCTTTTTAGCCAAGTCAATGGCTTCAACAGGCGAATAAGCCTTCGTTTTATCCACAAGTTTACTGGATTCCTGATACTTCTTACCGTGTTTTCGCATTGGTTTATACCCACTTACAACAATTCATTTTATTCTACCTGCACCCCCATACTCCTAGCTGTGCCTTCAATAATTTTCACCGCTTTATCAATATTCGTAGTGTTGAGGTCTTTCATCTTGTTCCGAGCAATCTCATAGAGTTTGTCCCTGCTTATCTCCCCCACCTTATCGGTTTTGGGGTTACCACTACCCTTATCCACCCCCAGAGCACGCCGTAACAAATCAGAAACAGGCGGCATTTTAGTTACAAAGCTAAAAGAGCGATC
The DNA here is from genome assembly GCA_964509565.1 of uncultured Dehalococcoidales bacterium. Taxonomy (GTDB): domain Bacteria; phylum Chloroflexota; class Dehalococcoidia; order GIF9; family AB-539-J10; genus JAGMDB01. The sequence goes on from CAZDXE010000022.1 coordinate 13,012, forward strand.
AACATATATAGTTATCTCTGCAGGAATAATAAAGCCCTTCTGAGACGCAGTACGGTCATTATACTCTTTACAAAAAGCCATGATATTAACGCCATGTTGTCCCAAAGCTGTTCCCACAGGCGGCGCTGGCGTCGCCTGGCCCGCCTGTATTTGCAATTTAACCACCGATTTAATTTTCTTCGCCATTTTACTATGCCTTATAAATTAAAAATCAGAGAAATTCTAAGCAAGTTCAAAAACCAAATTCCTAGAAACTTAGAATTTCACATTATTCACTACTATATCTTCTCCACTCCCAAAAAATCCAAGTCCACAGCTGTTTCTCTGCCGAAAAGCGATAGCATAACTGTTGCCCTACCCTTGGCCGAGTTAACCTCGTCTACCTTGCCAATAAAGTCTACAAAAGGGCCACTGGTTACACGAACGTTATCTCCTCTTCTAAAAGTTAACTTAACTTCAGATGGAGTTTCCTCCATTCGCTGCAAAATGGCATTTGCCTCCTCTTCAACTAAAGGTACCGGTTTGATCCCAGTGCTCACAAAACCAGCAACGCCAGGAGTATTACGCACCACATCCCAACTATGCTCATCCAAATCCATACGAACCATAATATAGCCAGGAAAAGCTTTCTTATCTACAGTGCGGCGCTTTCCACTTCTGATCTCGATTTCCTTGGTTTTAGGTATCACTACTTCGAATATCTTATCAGCGACATCCAGGTATTTGATACGCTGCAATAAGTTCCTTTCAGCTCGCTCCTCTCGTCCAGAAGACACATACAACAAATACCATTGCCCTTTAGTCATTAATTTTTCAGCCACCTAGAAGTAAACCTCCAAGCAATTTAGTGAAGCCATAATCCAACGCCCCCAAAATAGCTCCCATAACAGCACAAACAATAACAACCATGAGACTTAACCTCAAAGCCTCCTGCCGTGTCGGCCAATATGCTTTCTTCAGTTCCTCCAGAGCTTCTGGAAAGAAAGATAATTTTGATTTCTTCTTCGCCGACGCTGCAGACCTAGCAATTTTAACTTTCTTGGTACGACTTGTCATAAGCTACTTTGCTTCTCGATGAACAGTATGAACACGACAACGCGGACAATACTTCTTCAGTTCCAAACGTTGCGGATCATTTTTCTTATTCTTAACGGTAGTATATGTTCTCTGTTGACACTGGTTACAAGCCAGATGAATAATGGTGCGCACGCCCCCCTTCTTAGCCATGTTCAAACACCAACTTCAGTGATAACTCCCGCACCTACTGTCTTACCACCCTCTCTGATAGCAAAGCGTAATCCTTTCTCCATAGCCACAGGAGCGATAGTCTTTATGTGCATATGCGTTAAACTGTCACCAGGCATAGCCATCTCGACACCCTCAGGCAAATTAATAACTCCCGTAACATCCATGGTACGAATAAAGAATTGAGGTTTATATCCATTGAAAAACGGGGTGTGCCTTCCTCCTTCCTCCTTCTTCAATATATACACCTCAACTTCAGCTTCGGTATGAGGCTTAACTGAACCTGGTGCTACCAGAACCTGGCCTCTCTCCACTTCACTCCGTTCCACACCTCGCAGTAACACACCAACAGCATCACCAGCTTCTGCCTCATTCAATATCTTATGAAACATCTCAAGGCTAACCGCTACGGTTTTCCGAGTCTCCCTTAGCCCCACTATCTCCACTTCATCGCCAGACTTGATCATGCCACGTTCCACTCTCCCTGTAGGTACAGTTCCTCGACCCTTAATGCTGAACACATCTTCCACAGGCATTAAGAAAGGTTTATCTTTATCTCGTTTGGGCAAAGCGATATACTCATCCATGGCATCCAGTAATTTCCATATTCCACCACACCAAGGGCACTCCCTTTTACCACAACCACACTCCAGTGCTTTAAGGGCACTCACGCGAACGATGGGAATTTCATCGCCAGGAAAACCATACGACTTAAGCAAATCTCTAACTTCCATTTCCACCAAATCCAACAACTCAGGATCTTCCATTACATCTACCTTATTAAGAGCCACCATCATATAAGGAACTGCCACTTGACGAGCCAGAAGCACATGTTCTCTCGTCTGGGGCATTGGCCCATCGTCAGCACCAACCACTAAGACAGCTCCATCCATTTGAGCCGCGCCGGTTATCATATTTTTGATATAGTCAGCATGTCCAGGGCAGTCAACATGGCAATAATGACGTTTATCAGTTTCATATTCAATATGAGCAATAGCAATTGTCAATCCCCTCGCTTTCTCTTCGGGGGCATTATCTATGGAATCAAAAGGACGGAACTGTGCAAGATTCCCTTTCGATAATACCTCCGTTATCGCCGCCGTCAACGTGGTCTTCCCATGATCAACATGCCCTATGGTACCTACATTAACATGTGATTTAACTCGCTCATAAACTTTCTTTGCCATTTTCTATTAACCTCCTTTAACTCAAAGCCCACAACCAGATTCGAACTGGTGACCCCGTTCTTACCAAGAACGTGCTCTACCTGCTGAGCTATGTGGGCATATTATATCACACTCCAAACAATGGAGGGGGTAGGATTCGAACCTACGTAGCCCAACAGGCGGCAGTTTTACAGACTGCTCCGATTAACCACTCCGGCACCCCTCCCCCCACTAAGCCGTTAAGTCTATCACAAAATATATAGAAAAATCCAAATTAGCCCGAGAGGGGATTCGAACCCGCTAACCTACCGATTACAAGTCGGTTGCGCTTCCATTGCGCCACTCGGGCAACTTCCGGCTGGTTAGTATAAATAAGCGCAAATACAATTGTCAACCCACTACAGGCTCTGTACTGATTTGTGTGGAAAAGTGATGCTGTGGTAAGAATTCTGGAGCAATGGAAATAAGGGACAGAAAATCTTGCCACCAATGGTTAAGAGCCAGGAAAATGGTATCACAATTCTATTGAAGCTTAAAGGATATCTACAATATTACCCCATGTGGAAGGCCAATCTCTATCTCATATTTGTCGAGGAATTCCTCATCTCGATCTACCGTGCGAATCCACTCATAGTATAGGCTTTTGACACTCGAAACCAGTATCCCCGCTCTCCGCATCCGCTCCAGGCCTATCGCATGTGCAGCACCTGGAGGAGCGGTTGCATCTGCTACAACGACAAGTTGATAACCACGCTGTATGAGACCGATTGCGGAGTGGGCAATACAGACATCGGTTTCTAGACCGACAAGAATCGCAGTCTTTAGACCGGTGGCTTTCACTGCAGAGATTATTTCATGGTCTTCAGCCAGACCAAAAACCATCTTGTTGAATATAGGAGTATCAGGAGCTAGCTTCTCTACTATCGGAGGAGCAATACCACCCAGTTCAGAGATGTTCTCCGCTGTGACCACTAACGGAACATTCAGCTTGATGGCTACGCTGGTCAACCAGCCGATCCGATTGACCAGCAGTTCTCGCTCTTCAGCCGGCAGCTTTGCCAGTAAATATTCCTGAACATCTATCACGATCAGTATCGAATCGTCTACATCAATCAATAAATTCAGTAATGACATGTTCTCTCTCGCACCTATCTCCTCGAGAATTCTACATCAACGTGGTCTTTATTATAGCCAAGGTGCCATACATCTTCCAATCCCCCGGAGCTTTCAATCCTACCAAGCAATGGTTCTTCATGACATGATCTTTTCACTGTGAGACACTTCTGTGAACTTTAGTGGAGCACCCATATCGGCGCCGACTTTGGAAGAACATTATAGGACCAACGCACTTCGAGGCGATTACTCCTCTCAGTACCTCCCCGTTGACACACGTTCTGGCAGCAGCATCTCGTAGGCTTCATCCACCAACCTTGTTATATCTCTGGAGGGCAATACATTGCCCTGACGGAATTCGTCAGACAGTACCAACATCATCTCCACCCAGCACACTTTTAACGATTAAAAGGGAGTATAGCACTCAGCAACACAAAGCTTTCCCCCAATCTGCCCTTGCTTAAGCCCCTTGGCTGGCAGGATCCTGTTTGCCATCACATTCAGCCTAGAACGACGGAATAGTTCCACAAGTAATGAGGCATCAGCCCACGAAGTTAATGCCTCACGCAAACCGCCTACTATTCTTACACCCAGGACTTCATCTGCTTGCTTCAGCTTCACTTCCTTGGTGATAGTTTATCACGTTCGACTCATACCTCCATCACGCCAAAATTCACGGACTTGACAATCCAGCGTCGGCTTCTTACAATAAGAATAAACCCGAGTCTTACTTTCCATTTGTGAAAGGAATTGTTTCTATTCCCAATTTGTTATATCCGCAGTAAATCATGGCTAAGTATATTTTTGTTACTGGTGGTGTAGTTAGTTCTGTTGGTAAAGGCATTTCAGCAGCCTCTCTTGGCAGAATATTAAAAAGCCGCTCCATTTCTGTCTCAGTGCAGAAACTTGACCCCTACCTCAATGTTGATCCTGGAACGATGTCTCCTTACCAACATGGTGAAGTATTCGTTACTCAGGATGGTGCCGAAACTGATCTGGATTTAGGGCACTACGAAAGATTCATAGGGACGGAGCTAACACAAGATTCTAACGTCACCTCAGGCCAAGTATATGCCTCAGTCATCGCCCAAGAGAGACGAGGGGATTTTCTGGGAGGCACCATCCAGGTAGTTCCCCACGTAACTAACGAGATAAAGAGACGCATCAGAAAGGTAGCTGAAATTTCCGGCGCTGATGTAGTCATAGTCGAAGTTGGTGGCACAGTAGGCGATATCGAAGGGCAACCATTCCTCGAAGCTATAAGGCAAATGAGGAAAGATGAAGGCAGGGATAATGTTTTATATATCCACGTTACTTTTTTGCCTTATATCTCTGCCACTAGCGAGCTAAAGACTAAGCCAACACAACATAGCGTCAACGAACTAAGGAGAATCGGCATTCAACCTGATGTTATATTATGCCGCAGTGACAAGGAGATATCTGAGGGAATAAAGGACAAGATATCTCTATTTTGTGATGTTAATAAAGAGGCAGTTATCCCACTAGTCAACAGCGAAACCATATATGAGGTGCCATTGCTACTAGAAGAGTATAATTTAGGCAATTTCATAGTTGACCACCTAAGATTAAAAGCTAAAGAGAGTAATTTAGATAACTGGTGCAAGCTGGTGAAGGGATTGAAAACATCTAAGGAACCAGTAATCATTGGGTTAGTAGGAAAATATGTGGAGCTTCAGGATGCCTATTATTCGGTGCGCGAAGCCTTATGTCATGCAGCACTGATTCACAATCGTGAAGCACAAATAGAATGGCTCAGTTCGGAAGAGTTACAAGAAGGCCATAACTCTAAACTGGAACAGGTTCAAGGAATAATTGTCCCTGGGGGCTTTGGCTACCGAGGAATCGAAGGCATGATAGAATCAGCTAAATTCGCCAGGGAAAGGAAAATTCCTTACCTCGGGCTATGCCTCGGGATGCAAACTATGGTCATCGAATTCGCTCGTGATGTACTCCACGCCAAGGATGCTAATTCTACCGAATTCGATCGTAATACACCTTACCCCATAATCGACTTGCTCCCCGAACAAAGAAACATTAATCAAAAAGGTGGCACTATGCGTCTAGGGACCTACCCCTGTTATTTAGTGCCGGGAACGAAAGCAGCTCGCGCTTATGGTTGTAGCGTAACTCACGAGCGCCATCGCCATCGCTTTGAATTCAACAATGCTTTTCGGCAGCCCATGGAAAAGGCTGGAATGATAGCCAGTGGGCTATCACCAAATGGGGAACTAGTAGAAATTGCCGAGCTCAAAAATCACCCTTGGATGGTAGCTTGTCAATTCCATCCTGAATTTAAATCTCGCCCCGATTCTCCTCACCCACTATTTACTAGTTTCATTGGAGCAGCTAAAGAAACACTGATCACAGGTGCTCAGACAAGTTTACCCATAAGTTAAGGAGGTGCAATGCGCTTATTCTTAGATACTGCTAATATAAATCATATCCGCCATGGAGTAGAGTTGGGAATAGTCAGCGGGGTAACCACCAATCCCAGCCTCGTATCCAAAGAAGGGAAAGTTAATTATCAAAAACTGGTCAAGGAAATCTGCTCAATCGTCCCAGGCCCGGTGTCCACTGAGGTACTAAGCCAGAATACGCAGGGAATGATTGCCGAGGCCAGAAAAATAGCTAAATGGGCAGACAACATTGTAGTTAAAATTCCAGCTAGCCTTGAAGGAGTGAAAGCTACATCAGTATTAAGCAGAGAAAACATAAAGGTAAATTTCACTCTATGCTTCTCCCTAAACCAAGCATTGCTAGGGGCAGCAGCAGGAGCTGCATTTATAAGTCCTTTCGTAGGCAGGCTTGACGATATTGGTGAGGATGGCATGAAAGTAGTAGTTGACATAGTGCAATTCTTGCGCTATTATCAATTACCTACACAAGTTATAGCCGCCAGTATGAGGCATACCCAGCATTGTATTATGGCAGCTAAAGCTGGCGCACATATAGCTACACTACCCTACAAAGTGTTATTACAAATGATACAACATCCCTTAACCGATATTGGCATCAGGCGATTCGCACAGGATTGGCAAGAGGTAATGGGTGAGGGAAAGGTGGCATAAAGCATGGAAAATCAGAGATTGATGGGAAGCTAAGGAGGCTATTATGGCAAGCATGGCTGAACTGGAAAGTAAAACTCGCAATGAATTGGAGAAACTAGCTAAAGAACAAGGAATCAGCGGCTATTCTTCCCTGAATAAATCACAGCTTGTTACCCATATACTCAAATCACACGCAGAGCAACAAGGGAACCTGTTCCTGTCTGGCGTGCTGGAGATTATGTCTGAAGGTTACGGATTCTTGCGTCAGGATAGCTTCCTGCGCAGCTCTGAGAATGTGTATGTATCCAATTCTCAGATCCGTCGCTTTAGCTTAAGAGATGGTGACTACGTCTGCGGACGAGCTAGGCCTCCAAAGGAAGGTGAAAAATATTATGGTCTACTTCGAGTAGAAAGCATAAACGAGCTTGACCCTGAACTCGCAAGACAACGCCCCAGTTTCGCTTCGTTAATACCCATCTTCCCCGATACACTCATTAATCTGGAAACGACATCAAACGAATTATCCACACGTCTGATTAACATGGTGACACCTATAGGTAGAGGGCAAAGAGGACTTATTGTATCCCCACCCAAGGCAGGCAAAACTGTGCTGCTTAAAAGAATCGCCAACGCCATTAGCACAAACTACACTGATATCCATCTAATGATCTGCCTTATTGGAGAAAGGCCAGAAGAAGTTACCGATATGAAAAGATCAGTGAAAGCTGAGGTTATAGCTGCCACTTTTGACGAACCAGTAGATATCCAGACTCGAGTAGCTGAACTGGCGCTAGAAAGAGCCAAGAGATTAGTAGAAGTACATAAAGACGTGGTTATTCTCCTCGACGGAATTACTCGCCTCACCAGGGCCTACAA
>CAZDXE010000023.1:0-18778 GCA_964509565.1 uncultured Dehalococcoidales bacterium
GTGCTGGTTCTCCCAGTCGTGGGAGACTGATTACTTGTTCCTTAACCTCTTCCATCTCATTTAGACCTCCTTCGTTTTTTACCGGAGCCTGTAAGCCAGGGTAACTGTCTTTTCATAATTACCTACCCCCTATCAGCAAAGTTCGGTCCCCTTAAACAAAGCCATGCTCTCGATGCTTTTCGGCAATAGTAGCTGCCAGACTGTCCAGTGCCTTTAAATCAACTTCTTTCGGAAAGCCTTTGCTCAACACCGGTTCCAATATCTCTACCTTCAGGTTGGGAATCATCGCGGCGAGCTGCTCAACTGCCTTACCTCCCCAACTATAGGAACCGATGATGGAGATGAATTTAAGGTTGGGTCTTAAGGCATTCGCCAGGATGGCAGCATAGGCAACATTCGGATGAGGACCGGTGAGAACAGTAGGTGTCCCGATAACAACTGTCGCCGCATCCACCAGGGCCATCGCCAGTTTCCCGATGTCCGTTACGGCAAGGTCAAACTGTTTCACCGTCACGCCCCTCCGGGCTAAAGCTCCGACAAAGTATTCCACCATCTTGCGGGTGCTGCCGTGCATCGAGATATAGGGCAGTACCACGATGTTTTTTGGTTCGTCGAATGCCCAGCTATGATAGGCCTTCAGGATAAACTCGGGCCTATCGTGCATGGGGCCATGGCTGGGAGCAATAATGTCGATTGCATAGTCCTTCACCTTCTCCAGGTTCTTCTGGATAGAGGCTCGGAAGGGCATCATGATTTCCGCGTAATATCTCTTAGCGGCTTCGTAGATCTGCCCTCCATCCCTGACATACAGGTCGGTTGTAGCCAGGTGGGAACCGAAGAAGTCGCAGGAGAAGAGTATCTTGTCTTCCCTCAAGTAAGTAAGCATAGTCTCTGGCCAGTGCACCCATGGAGCATGGATGAATTCTAAAGTTTTATCCCCCAGTGAAATGGTTTCTCTATCGTTGACCGTGATAAATTTGTCCTCTGGAATCATGAGGAGGTCTATAAGCATTCCTTTACACTTGGGCGTGGCCACAAGCTTTGCGCCAGGGTAAATCTCCAATATCCGGGGTAGGGAACCCGAATGGTCCTGCTCAGCATGATTAGCAACCACGTAATCTACACTTTTAACTCCGAGTTCAGCTAAGTGGTTTATCAACACATCCTGCATAGTAGGATCGGCGGTATCAATAAGCGCCGTCTTCTCGCTAGCCCTAATCAGATATGAATTATAGCTAGTACCGTCGGGCAGCGGTACTAGAGCGTCAAACAGCCGTCTGTCCCAATCAACTGCTCCAACCCAGTATACTCCAGGTTTTATCTCTCTTGCTTTCATCTTACCTCCATTTAATATTCTAGCAGTCTTTTTTCTCCTTCGATTTCTTTTATCTTTGTAATGTCCTGGGTAGCTTCCAGCGTGCCCAGATATCTGCTTGCTTTATCCAACACGGCAAAATACCTGATATATACCTTCCTCTCTCTCCGAGATTTATCCAAAATCCCGCTGAATCTTTTTTACCACACTACATATTATCCCTCTTCCACTTTTTCGAACTCACTCTTGGCAACCCCACACACAGGGCATACCCAGTCATCAGGTATCTCCTCAAAAGGAGTCCCAGGTTTTATCCCGCCATCGGGGGCGCCTGGGTTTCATCCATTTCATAATTAATACCCTCAAATTTATTTATGTCTCTGCCTGATTTAAAGCCAAAACGGCCAATGAAAAAGAGAGGCGTATCGCGGGAGAGCATTGATACCAATAATACCTTGCTTTCCTTGATAAATTCGTGTGTTAAATTGCCTTTGTTGATGCTAATAGCGATGGTAGGCGGCTCAGAAGTTACTTGAAACACACTGTTAGCGACTTGCCCATTGAGCTTATTTCCCTTTTTTGAGCTTACTATATACAGGCCATAACTTAACTTATATAGAGCCTTAAAGTTCATTTCTCACCTCTTGGGTAGTCCTATCTACATAATCTCCTTTTCGCTGGCTTCAACAGCTCGTTGCAATTCAGCACTGAGCACCGGTGGTAGCCCCTCAATATCTACCCTGAGAAAACCCCTGACGATGGCGGCAGTAGCCTCAGTTCGAGTTAACCCCCGCGCCATTAGATATTCTATTTCTTCCTCAGCTATCTTGCCCACCGCCGCCTCATGGGACAGGTCAATGCCAGCTAGATTACCTCTAAGCTCAGGTATGGCATGAATCACACCCCTTCCCTTCAAAATCAGACCCCGACATTCAAGGTGGCCTTTTACATTGGGTGCATTACCTTCTATGTAACCACGGCTAATAATGTTACCCCCGGTAGTTATAGCCCTTGATATAATTTCTGTCTTTGTATCTCTGGCATTAAGAAACACTTGAGCCCCCAGGTCCATATTTGATCCAGGTGGCGCAACCAGGATATTGTTAAACCTAACCACCGCATTGTCCCCGACACACTTTGCTACAGGATTCGTTTGCAGCGAGTAAACTGGCTTCATAATTACATAGTTGCTAATAAATACAGCATCTTCTTCAACAATTATCCCGGTACGAGGGCGAACCGCTACCTCTGGATTCCAGCTATGTATCATGGTAAAAGTAACTTTGGCTCCTCTCTTTAAATAAAACTCGGATACACCAAGATGCAATCCAGCTTCCTCACTAGAGGCAATAGTACAACCCGTAATGATATGTAACTCCGAACCCTCTTCAGCAATAATGATATTGTGCACGTTCTGCGCTAGTCGTGCCTTCTTTAGATAGAGGCAAGACTGAACCGGGTAGATAGTTTTACATCCTGGCAGGGCTCTGATGAAATAACCACCATGCTGGTTCAACTCTACATTGGCAGTATATTTATCAGTATCTACAGCTACCGCCCGCCACCAGTAATCTGATAACCAAGCATATTTTTCCAAAGCCTGGTCGATTGCCATCACTTCTACCCCCTCCTGGCCAACCGAGCTATGAACTGCTGTATTATCCATCTGAATATAAGTTCCTGACCTCTGATTCGTACCGTCCAAACTGATTCCCACCCCCAGCATATCCTCTTTGGCTTTGATGGGAAACTTCGATGGGTCACTCTGGTATGGTCGTTCCTCGGCAGAGTTAACATAACTGCTTAAGTCTATATCCTCCCCAAGCGCTGCTGGTTTGGATATTGCCGCTTTAGCTTTATCTCTATACACCTCCGCAGGTTTTACTTCACGCATATGGCGCACTCCTCATAACCCCTCTCTTTAATAGTTGCCAGTATCTCACGGGGATCGCCTACACAGACTATCCTGCCTTCAATCATGACATAACCAGTCCGTGCATTAACATAATCCAGAATATGGCCTGTATGAGTGATGATGAGCCCAGCGTGTTTACGATCACATATCCTGTAATTTTTTCCCAGCAACTTATTTATTAATTGACCCATAAGGGCTATATTTATCAAGTCAACCCCGGATTCAGGCTCATCCAGTAAGCTCAGTTCGGGGTTTTGCGCCAGAAGTTGCATTATCTCCGAACGTTTTACCTCTCCTCCAGAAAAGCCATAGTTTATCTCTCTATCTAAAAAATCAGTGAGGTTCGCTTTCCCAGCTAATTGCCCGACAATTTCCTCACTTCCTCGCCCTTTGAGGCAAGCGGCAATTATGTCACGCGTTTTCACACCTCGAACCACCGGTGGCCTTTGGAAAGACATCCCAATCCCCAGGCGGGCTCTCTCATCCAGCGGCGAGTTGGTTATATCCTTGCCTTTGAAGGCGATGTTGCCTTTGATTATCTGATATTTTGGGAATCCCATTATCGCCATGAGCAGGGTGCTTTTCCCACTGCCATTGGGACCGAATAGAGCGTGAGTCTCCCCTCTCCTGATTTCCATATTGACATCATGTAGAATTTCCTTGCCCTCTACCGCTACAGTCAGTTGGCTAATACTTAATACAACACTATCCATACTCAATACTCCCAAGCGCTGATTCCATTCTATATCTTAAAAAACAGCATCGTCAAATTATCAAACCGTGTACGCACGCAATACACACTGGCTCGGAGATCCAAGCTACAGATTTATTGAATGATATCTGGGCACACAAGCCTCTGCCCAAGGCGGAAGGCATCTTGTAAAACTGTAGCATGCTCTCCAATTTGAGCTTCGTACTCAATTCCCCTGATTAGTAGATCTCCAGCATATTTCACTCCAACGGCATTGAAGAAATATTTCACCGTGAGCACTGCCCCATCAAAGAGTTTTTCACCTCGAGTAGCACCAACGGAGACAAACACCCCTCGCCGTATCCGCTTATCTCCCGCCCCCATGCCCAATATATATTTTCTAACCCAAAGCGCCTGGCATCTATCTACTATTGCCTTCGCCTGGCTGGTAAGTCCATAAAAGAATATAGGCGAGGAGAATACTACGTGATCAGTTTCCAAAAGTTTCCCATAAAGCCATTGCATATCATCCTTGATTGCGCATTTACCCTCCCTGCGACAGGCATATATCTCCATGCACGGGTGGACTTTGATTTCCGAAACTGCCACCTTCTCAACTTCTGCCCCCATTTGCTCGACACCCGCCAACACGCTGTCAAGAAGGATTTCTGTGCTACTGTGTCTCCTGGGGCTACCCATGATACCTAATACTTTCATATTACACTTTACACTACCTTATCTCAAAAGTTTTCATTTTTATGTTCGAGGCTACATTGTGCCCACTGGATCAACATCTACAATCCAACCCCTGGGCAGGGTCATTTCTTCTAAAATCTGGGTAGGATTAGAGCCTCGAAGGATAAGCTGCCAACGGTATTTTCCTCTTACCCTGGCAGCAAAAGCAGGCACAGGGCCAAGCAAACTTAAATCAGTCAGTCCTCTCCTTCTTTTTTCATTAATGATAATCTGGCTCATTTTCTCTGCCTCACGACGACACAAATCGTTATTGGTATAGCTATACACCAAACGGGTGAAGTGGCTGAAAGGGGAATAATTACATTGCCGCCGATAGTTTATTTCCTGGCTATAAAAACCTTCATAATCATGTTTGGCAGCAGCGCGAATAGCATAGTTCTCAGGTGAATATGTCTGGATAATGACTTGCCCCGCTTTGAGCCCACGTCCAGCCCTGCCAGCTACTTGACATAAAAGCTGGAAGGTGCGTTCGCCAGCTCGAAAATCGGGTAAGTTGAGACCTGTATCGGCATTTATTATCCCAGCTAAAGTCACCTGAGGTAAATCTAACCCCTTGGCTATCATCTGAGTGCCAATAAGTATGTCCATTCTATGCTCGCGAAAGTTAGCCAATAACTCTTCATGAGCATATCTCTTGCTAGTTGCATCTCTATCCCACCTGAGTAGCCTCGCCTTTGGGAAGAGTCGCTCCACTTCATCTGCCACTCGCTGAGTGCCAATGCCTAGAAACTTTAGACGGCGACTTAGACATTGAGGGCAGGTCTGAGCCAGTGGGATGGCGTAATGGCAACGGTGGCAGGTTAGTTTCTTCTCCACTGAGTGATAAGTTAGAGCTATAGAGCAGCGCGGGCAGCGGAAAACAAAGCCACAATTGCGGCACTGAATAAAAGTGGCTGTTCCGCGGCGATTGAGAAAAAGGATTATCTGCTCATTCCGCATCAAAGTTTCCTTTATAGCCACCAACAAAAGACGACTAAATAAGCTCATATTCCCTGCTTTAAGTTCTTCCTTTGTGTCTACTATACTTACTCTAGGAAGAGGTGAGTAACCACGAGGAGTAATCCTTTCTTTCAATTTCACCAGATGATAAATACCCTGTCGCGCTTTATGAAAGCTTTCGATATCAGGTGTAGCACTACCCAAGATAACAACAGCACCGCTAAGTTCTGCCAATTTAAGAGCTACTTCTCGAGCATGATAGCGAGGGGACTTATCCTCCTGTTTGTACGCCCATTCATGTTCTTCATCAACTATAATAAGCCCCAGGTTAGGTTGAGGAGTAAACAAAGCACTTCTCGGCCCAATAACCACATCACATTGCCCCTCCACCACCCGTTGCCATTCATCGAACTGTTCGCCCAGCGAAAGGCCACTGTGGAATACCCCCACACGACCAGGAAAACGACTGGCAAACCTTTCCACTACTTGTGTTGTGAGAGCAATTTCAGGAACAAGGCAGATACCCCGCTTACCCATAGCAATAACCTGAGATAAAGCTCGCAAATACAGCTCAGTCTTGCCACTCCCTGTTACACCAAAAAGAAGAAAAACAGGCGACGCGCTATGATCCCAATTACTTTGTATAGATTCCCAGGCAATTTCCTGTGACGAAGTGAGAGTCGGTGGCAAAGTAGGCTCGATCTTAAGATGGGATAAAGGGTCACGCCTAGCGTTAACCAGCTCTATAGAAAGCAAGCGACGAGTCTCTAATGCCTTGATAGTCCTAAGAGAACAATTAAGACTCTCCTTTATTTCGCTGACAGTACTGGGTTGGGTTTGTTTTCTTAAAAATTCTAAAACCTCTATTTGTTTATAAGCTCTAGCCTTGTTCAGCCGAATTATTTCACTCTTAATCTCACTATTGCTAGCTATTAGATTAACATAAGGAATTGTTTTCGCTCTAACTTTAGCTTTCCCAAGCTCCTGGCTCTTCACTACCAGGTGAAAGTGGAGAAGTTGGTCACTGATTCGCCTCGCTTTCTTGACACCGAACTCTCTCTCCAGTTCCCTTAAGTTTACCCCCTCTCCTTTTTCTATAAAGTGAAGGACTCCCATTTGGTCTGCAGTGAGCGGTGGAAAGTCTTCCTCGGGTTTCACCAGGTGAAAATAGGTAATAAATTTACGTTCAAATCCAGGAGGTAACATCAGGGCAATAGCATCAAACAAAGGAGAAAAATAATATTCGCTTATCCATTGAGCAAGCCTGATTTGCGCAGGTGAAAGCCCAAAACAACCAGCGACGGGTTTAACTATTTCCCTAGTTGCTTCAACTGACGACTGATCAGACAGTCCAACGACAATGCCCTGAATAATTCTAGAGCCAAAGGGGACCCATACTGCCTGCCCAACATCAATATTTAGCCGCGGCGGAATAGCATAACAGAAGCTAGAGCGGCTTCCAGGAAAGTTAACCGCTACTTCGGCATACTTCATTCAAGATAACTAAGATGACTCTGCTGCTTCTTCTTGAACGGTTTGTTCAGTTACCTTTTCTCGCCTTTCTTTAGGTCGAGCTTGTTTAGCGCTAAGCCCACGCATGTAATAAAGTTTAGCTCGACGCACTTTGCCATGCCGGAGCACCTCGACGCTTTGGATCAGGGGAGATTGAAAGGAGAAGGTGCGTTCTACTCCAATACCATAAGTTACTCGCCTCACGGTGAAATTTCCGCCATCAACCCCCTTTCTAACACTGATCAGCATCCCCTGAAAGCGTTGAATGCGCTCTTTGTCCCCTTCAACAATCTTCAAGCTAACCTTAACCGTGTCGCCTGGAGAAATTTGAGGAACACTAGGGTTTATTTTAGGTTCAATAAGTTCTCTGATATCCATTGTTTCTCCTTATCTGAAAAAGTCATTTTTTCCATAAGATCAGGGCGTCTTTCAGCCGTTCGTAGAATAGCTTGTCGCCGCCGCCAGCAAGCTATTTCACCGTGATTTCCCGAAAGTAAAACTTCGGGTACTGACCAGCCTTGATATACCCGTGGCCTTGTATATTGGGGGTACTCCAAAAGTCTATCACTGTGAGAATCGCTATCTACTGACAGTGGCGAACCAAGCGCTCCCGGTATAAGCCTAACTATGGCATCCACTATCACCATAGCAGCTAATTCACCACCACTAAGCACATAATCGCCAATGCTAATTTCATCGCTAGCTATATGGTCACGTATTCTCTCATCCACACCCTCATAATGACCACATATCAACATAAGGCGAGAATGGAGAGCTAGCTCTCTGGCAATCTGTTGGCTAAAAACCCTGCCTTGAGGAGTAAGTAAGATGATAGGCATTCCATCAGGTTTAAGTTGTTGCTTTACTGCTTCCACTGTTTCAAAAACAGGTTCAGGCTTCAGCACCATGCCAGGTCCACCTCCATAAGGGCAGTCATCCACCACGTGATGCTTATCCCACGTATAGTCACGAATATTATGAATCGCGATATCAAGTAGCTCCTGCTCCTTAGCTCGCTTAATAATGCTTTGACTAAACGGCGACACAAACATCTCCGGGAAAAGGCATAGTATATCAATACGCATCATACCCCTTGGGTAAACAACTTCACTGGCTACTTATCTTATCACACGAAAGACAGTTAAAAAAGTTGCCCTATTGACAAAGGCAATCAAATCTACCATAATTGCTAGCTAGAATAATGCCTTTAATAGTAAAATGGGCGATTATTCGCAGGGAGTTCAGCTATATTTATTACTTAGCAATAATTACAAAGACCATGAAGTGAGCATACTGTGCCCATGAAAGAAATTTCCAAAAGCGTAGAAGATATAGAAAGCGAAGCCAAAAAGATATTGGAAGAGGCTAAAGCCAGCGCCAGTGAAATCCTCTCCAAAGCCAGAGAGGAGGCCAAAGAAATTCTTTCCTCCCAAATACCAATGAATGAAGTGGAAGCAGAATGTCAGGAAATCGTGCGTAAGGCTAATATAGAAGCAGCCAAAAAAGATAAAGGAGCTGCACACAAAGCTTCTGAAATTAGAGCCAACGCCGATAAGAAAATAGACAAGACTGTAAAATATATAGTGGACATTATCATAGGACGAGATTGATGTGAAACCTATATTCCTCAATACACCTGACCCTATGGTTAGGACAAGGATAGTAACCACCAAGGATAACTCCACTAAAGCTCTCAAGACCCTGCATAGAATTGGGGCACTTCACATTGAGGAAAGCGAGGAACTAAAACCCATCGACCGCGAAGCCATTGGAAATGAAAGAGCACAGGTTGCTGAATTATTAGCAACCATCAACAATATTCTAATTTACATGCCAGAGGAAAAAATCCGCCTAGAAAAGGATGTCGAGGTCATATATGCCAGACCACTCAGCGAGCTTGATAGTGAAATCAGCCCAATATGCACCAGGCTCAACAATATGCACCAGAGAGCTGCTAAACTCAAAGAGAAATCCAAAAAACTTAAGGAACTAAAGGAATCCCTCGAACCCCTGGAACAGCAAGAAAACATTAAGTTAGTGGATTTAACTTTCTCTGGAAATTACCTTTTCTCCAGGGCTTTCGTAGTCTCAAACGAATTATACAAAAGCTTACAAGATAAGATTGGAGCATATCTGCTTGGGAGCTCAATCACCACAATGGAAAAGAAAACTATCCTCTATGCAATTGCCAGGGTTGAAAACCAGGGATTCATAGAAACCTCGATCAAGGATAATGGGGGCAGAATTCTCCAGATACCGAGCAAGGATCTAGCGCTAAGGGATTTTTTAGAGGAATCTGAAAGCGAAATCTATAGCACTAACGAGGAACTAGCAACGCTCGCTAAGGAGATTGAGGGAAAAACTAGAGAGAATTTACAGAGCCTCATTCTTTTCAGAGAAGCGCTGTCTGCGGAAAATGAAAGATTGTCAGTTTTAGAAAAAGCTTCCGAAGCAAAGTATGTAACTCTAATCGAGGGGTGGATTCCAGAAAACATGGTTGAGGATGCAATTTCCCAACTCAAGGAAAACACAGCCCACGTGTTTATTGATATTAGGAAGCCCGAGGAAACAGAAGAACCCCCTACCAAACAAAGAAACTTAAAAGCATTCAAGCCATTTCAAGTCATCGTAAATCTATTCGGCACACCCAAATACAGGGAATGGGACCCAACTCCCATTGTAGCTTACTCTTTTGCTTTTTTCTTTGGCCTCATGTTGGGCGATGTGGTCTATGCCATAGGCATCATATTGCTTACGAGGTTTGCACTGCAGCGACTTGTTGACGACCCTGAATCCGAGGGCTTCAAACTATTCCAAAGATTGCTTTATATAAGCAGTGGAGTTTCTCTGGTCATTGGCTTGCTCGCTGGGAACTACCTGGGTGATTTTTGCGCTGCGTTCATGGGAATTGAAAACCCGGCGCTTGCACCGGCATTTCAAAATTTCCTTCTAGATGCCATGACTTTTATGGCATTCGCCATAGTAATAGGCCTCATCCACATAAACATAGGCCATGTGATAGCAATTATCGGAGGAATAAAGGAAAGAAACAAGGGACTAATCACAAGTAAAATTGGTTTATTTATGCTTGAAATAGCTGGGGTCCCCTGGATTCTCAACTTCCTTAGTATGGGCACTCTGCCACTGAGTGAACAAGCGTACTCAATTTTGTTGTACTTCATGCTTCTAGGTGGAGCGTTAATTATTGCCGCGTCTATCATGCAGTATCGCGGTTTGGGCATCATTCTCTGGCTATTTGATATAACCGGTCTTCTGGGAGATATTATGTCCTACTGCCGTCTGGCAGGCGTTGGGTTAGCTACATATTACCTTGCCGCGGTTTTTAACATGATAGCAGGCTTGGCAATGGATATGATGCCCGCCAATACGGGGGGACTTATCACTGGCATCTTATTAGCGACTACGATTCTGCTTTGTGGACACATATTCAACCTGTTACTCAGCACTATCTCGTGCTTTGTGCACTCCCTCAGACTATGCTTTGTAGAATTTCTGCTCAAATTCTACGACGGTGGTGGCAGTGAGTACAGCCCATTTAGACTGAGAAAGCGCATGCTCGTGCCTATCAAGGCGCAGGCTTAAAATAAGAAAGGGAGGATAAAAATGTTAGTTGATCCAATTTCATTAGCAACTCTGGGGGGTGCTGTAGCATTGATCGGCGGGTTGATAGGCTCTTCAATAGGATTGGGTATTGCTGGGTCTGCTGGAGCAGCCACACTTGGTGAGGAACCCAGCCAACTCAGGAATGTCATAGTGCTAGTATCCCTACCAATGACACAAACCTTCTACGGACTCATAATATTGATACTTATCCTGACAAGGGTGCTTCCTAACCTTGCTGCTATGCCCGATGCTGGTGGCAGCAATGGTTTTGCCGTTCTCGCCTTCGGCCTCATAGCAGGATTCGCTGAATTATTTTCTGCAATATACCAGGGCAACGTATGCGCCTCGGGCATTTCACTTCTACCCAAGACAAAGGGGAAGATACTAACGAATGCCATGATGTTAGCCGTGTTTGTTGAGCTGTTAGGTGTGCTAGGGCTGGTATTTACCATAATGGCCTTAAACATGCTGGGGCTTTTTTAAAGGAAGCTCAAAATGGAAAACATAGGCAAAGTTGTTATCAGTAAAGTCAAGGTAGAGGCTCTGGGTATAATAAAGGAGGCTGAGGCGAAGGCGCGGGAGGAGAGAGAAAAAGCCACAAAGCAGCGAGAGGTGAAGCTTCACGAAGAGAAACAGAAGCTGCTGGGAGAAGCAAGGCAAGAGGCTGCGAGAATCGTAGCTCAGGCTTCCATAAAGTCACGTCAGGAACTAGCACGCGCGAAAAATGCGGTAATCAATAAAATGACTGACAGGGTAAGACAAGAACTGTCACAGATTTCAAGTAATGAAAACTATTCTATGAACTTAATCCAGGAAGCAGTCGAGGCAATCGGTGCAAGCAAGGCAAGGATTTACGTTCCGCCTAAGAGTGTAGACGCCACCCGAAAGCTCCTTGAAAGCAACAAGCAATTAGCTACTAGGATAACGGAGGTCAAGGAAGCTAATTTTACAGGGGGAATTATAGCCGAAAACATTAATGGGACACTGCGCATAGACAACAGTTATGAAAGCAGGCTTGAGATGCTACTGCCACAACTATTGCCTGAAATAAGCAATGAGTTTTTCAAAACTCCGTAGGAGTCAGTTTTGTTTGACACAAAATACCCATTTATATCAGCTTATCTGAAGGGCGAAGAGGCCAAAATCATCACCTCCGACCATATAAATAGAATGTCAACGGCATCCAATATTCAAGATGCTCTGGGAGCCATTAGAGAGACAGATATAGGAAGTTACTTTGAAGAATTAGATGCCAAAAGCTTTGATGATGTAGATGGATACCTGTGGAGATATTTTGCACAGCGCATAAATTACATAGATTCATTTAAGCTTCTTCCAGAAGATATTCTGAAAATATCGAAGGCCTACTTAGTAAAGTATGATGTTCTAAATATTAAAGCTACTTTACAGAACATTTCAACGGGTAAGAAGAGTCATATGATACCGATAGGTATTATCCATAACAATGGTTTGCTCGACAAGCTTTCCGCCGCCCAGAATTTGGATAACATCACTGAAATACTTACCAGGTGCAAACTAGGAAATTATATACCATCACTAGAAGGATATGCGACAACAGGAGAAACGAAGTCCAAATTTCTGACTGAAGCTAAGTTAGATAGCGAATACTACAAAAACCTGTTAAAAATCGCCAGGGACATAAAAGATGGCTCTATCCTTTCAAAAGCCATCGGCCTCTCAATAGACATGGCAAACTTACAAGTTGTATCACGAGCCATAATTGAAGACATAGGGCTGAATGCTACTGAATACACCTTCCCTGAAGGATATATGATTACAAATAAAGTCGCCAGGGAATTGCTGTCCTGCAAACTCGCTGATGTGCCCCATAAACTAGAAAATCCCCAATACAAGTATGTGGCCGAGGAAATATTAAACAGCTATTCCAAGACTAACCGCATCACAGCCGTAGACGAAATCATTGATAAATATAAGTTCAGGCTGCTTAAGGAAATATTATCACCAAGGATATTATCGCCATTGGTGATGGCCTGGTATCTGGTACTTAAAGAATTTGAAATACGAAACCTGAGATTGATTCTGAAAACGATAGCCGACGGCATTCCCACAGAAGAAATAAAGGAGTACTTAGTATTGTGAGCGTAGCACAGGCCAAACTCTTAAGTATTGCTGCTATAGGAGATGAAGAGATGGTTAGCGGGATGAGGCTGGCTGGCATCGATAGATATTATATTATGAAAGATAACAGCAACATCCACGAAGATGTGCGCAAGGCTCTGAGTGAGCTACTAAATGAATCCAACATTGGCGTGATAATTATACTGGAGGACTATACAGAATATGTTAAAGACATATTGGCTCACGTTAGGGAGAGAAAAAGAATAGCCCCTGTGATCGTCGAAGTCCCGCCGAAATCTGGCACAAAATACAAGGACATCGCCAGATATTACAATGCATTTATCAAAGCATCTATAGGGTTTGATGTAGAAATCTAAGTTTAGTTAAGGAGGTAGTGGCCCATGGGTAAGATATGGAGAGTTTCAGGTCCTTTGATTATAGCGGATAATATGAAGGGTTCCCAGGTTTATGAAATAGTTGAGATAGGGAAAGAGGGAATCGTAGGGGAAATAATAGGCCTGGAAAGAAATAAGGCCATAATCCAAGCGCATGAAGATACCCTGGGATTGAAAACTGGCGAAACAGTAAGGGGAACAGGCAAAATCTTGAGTGCTGAATTAGGCCCAGGACTCGTAGGGTCTATTTACGATGGCCTGCAAAAGTCTTTGCTTACCCTTGTTGAAAACACAGGTTCGTTTATAAAACGAGGGGCTAAAGCATATGCACTGCCCCGCGATAAGAAATGGCAATTCAGCCCCATAGCAAAAGTTGGAGACCCTGTTAGCGAAGGAGACATAATAGGTACAGTCCCCGAGACTGACCTTATAGATCATAAGATAATGGTACCAGCAGGAATTAAAGGAAATATTAGAGAAATTCGTAAAGGTGATTTTACTGTTGAGGAGCCTATAGCATGGGTAGAGCATAAAAATGAGGTGAAAGAGCTAAAACTAATGCAGGAATGGCCAGTAAGGAAACCCAGACCTTATAAACAGAGGCTCGACCCCTCAGGACTTCTTACTACCGGCATGCGAATCATAGATTACATGTTCCCCTTAGCTCTTGGTGGCAAAGCCGCAATGCCCGGAGGTTTTGGCACAGGGAAAACTGTTGCCCAACAGCAGCTAGTTAGATGGGCTCAAACACAACTGAACATCTACATTGGTTGTGGCGAAAGAGGAAATGAAATGGCCGATGTGCTTCATAGTTTCAGAAAACTCAAGGACCCCAACACTGGAAGGCTACTCCAGGAGAAAGAAATATTCATAGCCAACACTTCCAACATGCCCGTCGTAGCTCGTGAAGCAAGCATTTTCGTCGGCGTCACCATGGGGGAGTATTTCAGGGATATGGGCTATGACATACTGCTGGTTGCTGACTCAACATCTAGATGGGCCGAAGCTATGAGGGAAATGGGAGGCAGGCTTGAGGAAATGCCAGGCGAAGAGGGATTCCCTTCATACATGGGCTCGCGACTCTCCTCTTTTTATGAAAGAGCAGGGATGGTTAACTGCTTAGGCAGTCCCAAAAGGAAAGGATCGCTAACGATAACTGGCGCCGTAAGCCCTCCCGGAGCTGACTTCAGTGAACCAGTAACGCAGAGCACTATTAGAATAGTAGACGCTTTGTATGCCCTGGATGTTTCCCTGGCAAATAAGAGACATTTCCCCGCCATAAGCTGGCTCACCAGCTATAGCCTATATGTAGATGCAGTTATGGACTGGTGGAATAAGAACGACCCTGGCTGGCAGAATACCAGAGCCGTTGCTCTGAGGTTGCTGCAACAGGAAGCTGAATTGGAAGAAATCGTAAGGCTCGTAGGGCCTGAAGCTTTACCCGAAGGGGATAAACTGCTCTTGCTCGTCGCCAAAATGATACGCGAGGACTTCCTCCAACAGAGCGCCTACCACGAGGTTGATACCTACTGTACACCAGCAAAAGCCGGACTCATGTTAAAAACAATCATCAGGTTTTATGAACTGTCCCAGGAAATGTTAAATTCAGGGACAGGTATTGAGAACATCCGCTCATCTCCCATGGTGTACAGAATATCAAGAATGAAAGACATCCCCAATGAAAATTTTGAACAGCAAATCAAGGAGCTATGGCTAGAAATGGAGAAAGACTTAATAGTTCATAAAGGAGGTGTTTCATGAATATCCCTTCACTCTACATCAAGGAGGGGAGAGCTCTCAATAGAGCCAAGGGCTCTCTGCTCATAGCTGAAAGCATCCCCGGCATAAAATTTAATGAAATAGTCGACGTTCAACTCAGCAATGGTGAGATAAAGAGTGGTCAGGCAATAGATATCAGCGAGGAGGCGACTGTAGTCCAGGTGTTTGGTGGAGTCAGTGGAGTAGATCTCTTTGGAAGTAAAATAAGGTGCAAAGGTGAGACATTAAAGCTACCAGTGTCTACTGACATTTTAGGCAGAATCTTCAACGGAATGGGAGAGCCTATAGATGGAGCCTCCCCAATAATCCCAGACGGCTATATGGATATTAACGGACAACCCATAAACCCCGCTTCCCGCCAGCCACCAGCCGAGTTTATTGAAACAGGTATCTCAGCAATAGATGGTTTGAACGCCCTGGTTAGAGGGCAAAAACTACCAATATTCAGCGGATCGGGCCTGCCCCACAATAGAATTGCGGCTCAAATAATCAGACAAGCTACAGTCAAGAGCAAAAAAGAGGAGAAATTCGCCCTGGTATTTGGTGCTGTCGGCATCAGCTACGACGATGCCTCCTTTTTCATAAGGAATCTTGAGAGGACAGGTGCCTTAGAGAGAACAGTTGCCTTCATCAACACTGCCTCAGACCCTGTTATAGAGCGAATATCAACACCCAGGCTAGCTTTGACCGCAGCCGAGTACCTTGCATGGGAACAGGATATGCACGTACTGGTAATACTCACTGACATGACCAACTATTGCGAAGCCCTTCGCGAGCTTTCCTCTATGCGCGAAGAAATACCTTCTAGAAGAGGATACCCAGGATATATGTACACCGACATGGCTACGATGTATGAGCGAGCAGGCAGAATCATGGGGAAAAAAGGTTCATTAACTATAATGCCTATACTGACTATGCCTGATGATGACATAACGCACCCCATACCAGACCTTACCGGCTATATCACTGAAGGACAAATTGTGCTTTCTCGAAATCTAGAAAGAAAGGGGATATACCCACCAATAGATGTATTCTTATCCCTCTCACGAATGATGAAAGAGGGAATTGGGCCGGATAAAACCAGGGAGGATCATAACAATGTCTTCATGCAATCATACGCCGCTTATGCTGAAGGATGTTACCTCAGGGAAATATCGACTATCATAGGAGCAGAGGCACTAGGTGAAAGAGATAAAATATATTTGACGAACGCAGATAAATTTGAGAGTAAATTTATATCCCAGGGTGAGCTTGAAAAAAGAAGCGTAGAAAATACTCTGGATATAGCCTGGAGCTTGTTCTCAGTATTACCTGAAGGAGACCTGAAATTAATTAGTGAGAAATTCATCAAAAAGTATCTTCCAAAATACTCAAAAAAACCAAACGTGAACCAAAATGTCACAACTAATTAAGGTTAGGCCTACAAAAATTGAGCTTGTAAAACTGAAACGCAAGCTTACATTAGCACAAAGAGTGCAAAAAATAGTAAAGGATAGGCTTTCAATATTAACCATGGAATTTCTGCAGACAGCGAGGGAGACAATAGAGGCCAAAAGAAATCTGGTTGACAGCTTTTCCTCAGCTTATAAGGCATTATCAATTGCCAGCGGGTATCACGGATATATAGCACTGGAAAAGGAATTAATAGCAAGCGAAACTGATTTAAGAATCACTGCCGGCTCAAGAAACATAGCAGGCGTGAGAATCCCCTCTTTTGAGCTAACAGAAAAAGGAAAGGAGAAGTCAATAAAGAGATATAATTTGCCCGATACCTCTTCGTGGGTAGACCACGCAGCCCAACTATCTAAAAGATGTCTCAATCATACCGTAGAACTGGCTGAACTTCAGAGAAGCCTGGAGCTATTGGGGATGGAAATAAGCAGGACAAAAAGGATAACCAACGCCTTAGAACACATGATAATCCCTGCATTAGAGGTGACGATAAATTACTTGAATATGAAATTCGAGGAAAGGGATAGAGAAGAGAAATCACGATTGAAGCGCGTGAAGGTATTGCTCGCGCAAGAGTAGAAAAATGCTTGGTAATTCATCTTACGAAAGAATGCTTCAAGAATGTTTGAAAGGCGGACTCAGGATAGTAAATGCCGGGCTACCGCAAAATCGGAAATCCCTATCCGATCTACTGGGTGAAGAATATCCACACGTAATGTGTAGCGATAGCGGCGTTCACTCTTTTAAACAAAAGGAGCTTGAGTATATTGCAAGCCTTATAAACGCCAATGAGCAAGCGGCATTATTGCTGCCTATACTCATAGAGTTAGGAGCAAATAACGCAGAGGCAACCGTAATATGCCAAACGGGCATAGAAGAGAAGATCATATCAAAAATTCTTAATATGCCTGCTCAATCCAAGAACGGGAGAATTACGATATATAAACCACAATTAACTCTGTTAAGAAGAATGCTAAAAACAACCACTCAATATATATTTACCCAAAAAATCCTCCAGTAAACTATACACATCAGCTAGCATGCCCACCTCTACCTGATTCAACACTACCAACCCTCTCTGTTCTTTCTTGTTCAATATCACCATCTCCTTCATGACGACATTTACCCTGAACAATTAGATAGTGACAAAATCGTAGAACATTAACTAACAATGTAAGGCTAGTATGTGTTGAAGCTCTATGATAATGTCCTGTAGATAACTCGATAGAAATGTCCTCTTTCTGAGAAAAGTGGTAAATAATAAGCATGTTGCAAGGAGGTGTCTAAATGGAAGGAGGAGCATTAGTCATGAATCAAAGGGAACGCTGCCGACTGGTGATAATGTCGAGGGTGAGGGAGAAAGCAATGACGATCAGGGAGGCATCGGAGGTAGTTGGTGTAAGTTATCGTCAAGGCCGTCGGATATACAAGGGAGATATGGGGTTAATACATCGAAATCGAGGGCAACCATCGAACCGAGGAAAGTCTTATGAAGTAAAAGAAAAAGTATTGGCCCTGTATAGGGAGCAATACTGGGATTTTGGGCCGACACTGGCAGCGGAGAAGCTTAAAGAACGTAATGGATATAAAATTGGCCACGAGACGCTGAGGCGGTGGCTTCTGACAGCAGGACTATGGAAGAGACAACGAAAGCAGCGATGAAATTGTTATGGTCATGGGTTAAGAAATATGGGATACCGCAGGCCTTGCATGTTGACTGGAAGAACGTGTATATAACAAAGAGGGAGCCGACATTGGAGGAGCAGTTATCTGGTGAATTACCATTGACGCAGTTTGGCAGGGCCTGTAAGAAACTGGGTATAGAAATACTGCCAGCAAGTTCTCCACAGGCCAAAGGACGGGTTGCGCATAAACATAGAGTGTATCAAGACCGGTGGGTGAAAGAGCTTCGATTAGCAGGTATCAGTGATATCAAAGAGGCCAACCAGTGTCTATGTGGATTTACAGAAAGTCTCAATGCCAGGTTTGCAGTGGAGCCTCGAAGCTCAGCAGACTTTCATCGGCCAATTCCGCAAGGCATGGATTTAAGGACTGTGTTTTGTTTGGAAGAAATACGTTCCTGCTGCGGATCACCCCTGGAGAAGATTCAGCATCAAAGCTAAACCCCGTACCAAGGCATTAACTGTATGAGATCAGCAGAGGACATTTCTAAAGAGCCTTGACACAAAGCAAGGATATTAGATTTGTCCCACAAAGATTTTAGTGTTAGAGTCGTATGTTTGATAGTCACTAATAATTAGAACGGAGGCACCAATGAGTAAATTGCTTTGGAAACCATC
>CAZDXE010000024.1:0-18611 GCA_964509565.1 uncultured Dehalococcoidales bacterium
GATTTGAACCCACGATCTCCAGGGCCACAACCTGGCGCCTTAACCACTGGGCTACACTCACCACAAGTACAAGGTATTATACTTGATAACTGTCAGTGCTTTCAATTAATTGTACTCGTCCATATAATCAGAGGCAACCGGACTGCATTTCTTGAATTTCGTTTTTTACATAGAACCATCGTGTTGTACGGAAGCTGAGATACATGGATAACACTAATGGTATGGTTAGTGATGGTATTGACAAAGAAATCTCACCGCGATATTATATACTACATGCAGGAATACGCATATAGTCAAGAAATTTATAGCTTGTGTGGGCTAGTCAAAGTTTTTAAAGCGCTATCCGACGAAACCAGGATTAGGATTTTGAGAATTCTCCTGAAAAGAGAGTGCTGTGTCTGCGAAGTCATGCAGGCTCTGGACATTTCTGAATCGAGGGCCTCACGGAACCTGAAAATCCTTTATGAGGCGGGACTGCTCAATCTCAAAAAGGATGGACTCTGGACACTGTATTCTCTGGACCAAAAAAAAATGGAGCCGTATTTGGGGGAAATCGTTAGAATGGTGGAAAAGGCGCTGAGGAACAATGAAACCGCCCTGAGAGACAGGCAGCGTCTGGAAGGGGCAGGAAGGGTGGGACCTGCTTGCGTGCAACGAAGGAGGCGCGAAAAAAGGTGAGAACTCTTTTTTTGGGCATTATATGCGCTTATGCGCACCTTAGGATTTAGTTTTAACTGGGAGGATAGTCAATGGAAGTTTTTTTGCAGCTTATGCAGGGTGGGCTTGATGCCTTACTGGAATACCTCTCGCTGCACGTCCTGACCTGTCTTGTGCCGGCTTTTTTCATCGCCGGTGCCATTTCCATATTCATCTCGCAGGGGGCAGTGCTGAAGTACTTTGGCCCCAGCGCGAAGAAGTCACTTTCTTATGGCATAGCTTCGGTTTCCGGCATAGTGCTCTCGGTATGCTCCTGCACCGTGCTTCCCCTCTTCGGCGGCATATATAAGAGAGGCGCTGGTATCGGGCCTGCGATCGCTTTTCTGTATTCCGGCCCTGCCATTAACATCCTGGCCATCGTCTACTCGGCAAGGCTCCTGGGTTATGACCTGGGGGTTGGCCGTGCCATCGGCGCCATTCTCTTCTCCGTTGTCATCGGCCTCATCATGGCCGCCATCTACCACAGAGAAGAATCTCAGAAAGACGCCTCCGCCTTTGCCATGCTGGCAGCTGATCATGAAGGAAAGAGCCAACTACAGCAACTGCTCTTTTTCGCTGTACTGGTGAGCATTCTAATTTTCGCTGCATCCAGACAATGGATAGTGACCGGGGCACTGCTGGCGGTTCTGGCAGTCCTTCTGTGGCGCTGGTTTACCAGAGAGGAGTTCAAACAGTGGATGGGGGAGACAGGACATTTCGCCCGCCTTGTGCTCCCCTGGCTTCTGGTGGGGGTATTTGTAGCCGGCATACTGAAGGTAGCCATTCCCGAATCGGTGATGACCTCAGTTGTCGGCGGAAACAGCCTCCAGTCTAATTTCATAGCCTCTTTTCTGGGATCTGTGATGTACTTCGCTACGCTTACTGAAGTTCCCGTGGTTAAGGCTTTCCTGGAACTTGGTATGGGAAAAGGCCCGGCACTGGCATTGCTTCTTGCCGGACCGGCGCTTTCTCTTCCCAATATGCTCGTTATTCGAAGCATCATGGGAACCAGAAAAGCGCTGACCTACATTGCCCTGGTAGTGGTGATGGCAACGTTCTCGGGATATGTTTTTGGGATGATAGTGCAGTAGAGGGCTGGATAAGTGATGAATGGAAACAACCTTCCCTGTGACTGGATATGTGGCAAACAAGAGAATCTCATAAGGAGGTGAGAGAGATGATAAGAGTAAAGATATTTGGTTCTACACCACCGTGCGCCAAGTGCAAAGAGGTGGAAAGAAGGGCGAAAAAGGTGGCTGAAAAATATCCTGGTAAGGTGGAGGTGTCCAAATTTGACGCTTTGTCGCAGGAAGCTGGCATGTACGGTGTAATGCTCATTCCGACTGTGGTGATAAACGATAGAATTGTGGCCATGGGCAAAGTCGTTTCTGAGGGTGACTTGGAGAAGTTAATCAAGAAGGAAATGGAGAGATAATCATGCCAGTAAAAATGGAGGTGTTCAGTGGAGACCCACCCTGCCCAGGGTGCCTTGCTATCTTATCGCTTGCAGACAAATTTGCCCAAAAATATGAGGGCAAGCTGGAAATAATCAAATTTATTGGAGAGGAAGCAATGGATAAATTTGAAAAATATAAGCTTGGTTGTGTGCCAGCAATCGTCATTAATGAGAAGATAAGAATCGAAGGAATATGTCCCAGCCAAACCACTTTATATAATGCATTAAGGGAGGGCGGCCTATGAGCAAAGTAAAGATAGAGGCATTTTTATCAATCCCAACCTGCTCCGGCGGTGTCAGCCTGTCCAAATTACTTAAGGAAATCGAAGAGGAATTTGGCGACAAGGTGGAGGTAATTACCTATAAAGGACGTAATGAGTTATTCGAAAAATACAACTTGACTGTAGCACCGGCAGTAGTTGTTGGAGAATTAGTTAGAATAATGGGAGTCTGCCCCAGTAGAGAGTCCTTAATTTCCGCTATATGTGAAGCAGGGCTGGAATAAATGAACACGCCAGCCAATTCGAGGACTCAATTTCTCCTGCTTCTTATATTGGTAGTCGGGTTACTTTGCTCCTGTGGAAGTCCTACTCCTATAGCACCTTCAGCTTCAGACACTTCTCCAGGCCCGGCTGACAAGGTTGAGATTGTCTATTTTCATCGGACACAACGCTGCTCTTCTTGTGTCTATGCCCAGGAATGGGCATTCTACACTATGGAAACTTACTTCAAGGATGAGCTGGCTAGCGGCAAGCTAACTTTTGAGGTAGTCGATGTAGAGGATAAAGAAAACACTGCTATGGTCAAGAAATATGGTGCTTTTACAATATCACTGTTTATCAATACGATAAGAGATGGCACTGACCACATCGAAGAGGTGACGGAAACCTGGTTACTCGTGGGCGATGACGAGGCATTTGTCGAGGCAGTGAGGAGCCAGATCGAGAAAAGCCTCAGCGGGATAAGCTGATGGATTTAGGTGGTATAGTACACCAACTCTCCGACGGTTTTAATATTCCAGTGCTTTCAGCACTGCTTTTGGGGTTGCTAACTGCAATTAGTCCCTGTCCGATGGCCACTAACATTGCTGCCATAGCATATGTCAGTCGCAAAGTGACAAACCGCAAGTACGCTGTTATGACTGGAACACTCTATACGCTGGGGCGCATGCTTTCCTATTCTATACTTGGCATCCTGATCATCGTGGTAGGGCTCGAGATCCCCGGGATCGCTTCATTTTTTCAGGATTTTGGCGAGCGAATCTTAGGGCCACTTCTGATAGTGGTGGGGCTGATAATGCTAAACATAGATAGGTTTTCTTTTAGTCTGGGAGGTGGGAAACTAGCTTCAATAGGAGGGAAGGTTGCTGATTGGGGGATTATAGGTGGATTCCTCCTGGGTGCTCTTTTTGCTCTAGCTTTTTGTCCTTATAGCGCTATTCTATTCTTTGGAGTATTGATACCTTTAGCCCTCAAATCTAGCGGCGGTGTGATGCTGCCGGCGGTGTTTGCCATCGGCACCGGCCTGCCTGTTTTAATATTTGGCACGCTTATAGCTGCTGGCGTAACCAGGGTTTCCACCTGGCTCAACGCGATTGCCCACGTTCAAAGAGTCACACGGATGATGGTTGCCATTATCTTTATAGGAGTGGGAATATACTATGTGATATTGTGGATACAGGCCTGAGTGTCTGGCATTAAAGTCTACACGATCCACCGCCAAAAGACATCATACAGGCAGATAACGATGACCATGTTGATTTGCTTCGCGTAGATATTGTCATAGCAGGCCTGAGCTACCTTAGTGGCAGCAGCCAGGACAATAAGGTGATTAAATTCTTGATTTCTGATATACTGCTTTGCTATTCTAATTCTAATGCTATTTTGCTAATGGAGTCAGATTTGTTTAAGAAGGGATGGATAACAGGCTTAGCTATTGCGGTCGTTGCTATTTTTTTTACGGCAGGTTGTGCTCCAGTTAACCACCAGCCAACTATCACCAGCATTGAAGCTATGCCAGAGGCGATTTACCCATCAGGTAGTTGTCAAATTGAATGCGCTGCTTCAGATGATGATGGAGATGAGCTAAGCTACGAGTGGTCGGCTGGCAAGGGCCACATAGATGGTGATGGGGCTATTGTTGCATGGAACGCCCCAGAGTCTGAAGGTATCTATAGCGTTACGGTTAAGGTAACTGATGGCAATGACGGAGAAGCTTCTAACTCTATAGCTATTAGTGTGAGGGACAACAATCCGCCAATTATTGTTAGCTTGACAGCAGATACGGATTGGGTTGAACCGTCAAATAGTTGTCAAATTGAATGCGTTGCTTCAGATGATGATGGAGATGAGCTAAGCTACGAGTGGTCGGCTGATGGAGGTGATATTTCTGGCACAAATTCGGTTGTCACATGGACTGCTCCTGAGACAACGGGCCTCTGCAATATCGCAGTTGTAGTCACTGATGGCCACGGCGAAGAAGATACAGCCTTATTAGCTATTACTGTGGCGCTTAATCCCCCACCGATTATCGAAGACCTGGTTGTCACCAGCGAACAACCCAAGTACGTGAAGAGAGGAGAGGAAAACCCCGACAGGTACAAAATACTGAAAAGCAAAAGTTGTGAAATTGAGTGCGTTGTTACGAACGCGAGCGATGAACTAACTTACGAATGGGCATGCGGCGGAGGCGAGATTTCTGGAGAAGGCTCTGTGGTTACCTGGATAGCGCCCCCTGACCGAGACGCAGTTACTATTGCAGCAACAGTGTCTAATGCTGAAGGGGAGGTAGCTAGTAAGAACATAGTTTTTGAAGTGGAAACCTGCTCATGCTCGCTTAAGAACTGGGGGCAGGAGGTAGATAGCATCTCTAGCTAAGCGGCACAAGTTTCACTTTACCCCAAATTCCTATCTTGTCGCCTTTGATAATAACTATGCCGTGCAACCCCTCTATTTTCTGAGCCTTCTCTATTGCCTTAGAAATATCTTCTCTGCTTTTGACCGAATTGCCTATAGCGGTAGCTATAGCATCGGCTAAAGCCGTTGATGGTGAAAGAGCTACAATGGCATCGGCGTTGCCTAAGTTCAGGGAGTGTCCTATCGTTGCTGAAGAAGTACATACACCTAAAGGCGTTTCCTGTGGCTTGATTTCCAGCGCGATTTTTCCTGTAAAGGGAGACTGCCCGGCATAGATTCCCACTAATCTTTTCTGTGATACTTTGAGGAAAATATCACCGCCATTTTCCACGATTATCTCAGGCGAAAGGGGAAGTAAATCCCTGCCCACAATTTCGGCAATAGCTCCAGCCACCGCTGCCATGGGGCCGACGCCAGCTAACTGTGATGCTCTGGACATTTCTTTAACTATAGTCGGAGCCCCTTCTTCCACTGGATAAGGCTGCAATGTAGTTAGAAAGAGTGGATGGTATTCTATGTACTCTTCCAGTGATGTACGGTGCTTTAGTACAGACTTGAGAGCTTTGCTCTTGAGGTCACGCTGGGCTCGAATATACAAGTTGGTTTGCTTTACCACTACATTGAAGGAAACTAAGTCACTGTCTTTGATCCAGTGTCGATAAGTTTGTGGTTCACGCATTTAGAAATATAATCTCATAGCTCGAGGTGGACAAGCTTTAACACATAATCCGCAGATAACGCATTTATTGTGGTCAAAGAGCACTTTCCTGGTTTTTGCTTCCAGGGAAAAGGCGCCGCTGGGACAAATGGCAACGCATGCTCCACAGTGGGTGCACCTGGCTTCATCGCGTACCACATCTTGTGAGAGAGACTGAATTTCTACACCCACGCTGGCGAGATACTGGATGCCCTTGTCATAGTT
Source organism: uncultured Dehalococcoidales bacterium (assembly GCA_964509565.1). Classification (GTDB taxonomy): domain Bacteria; phylum Chloroflexota; class Dehalococcoidia; order GIF9; family AB-539-J10; genus JAGMDB01. The sequence continues at coordinate 5,990 of CAZDXE010000024.1, forward strand.
TTTCTGGGTGCCACCCAATTCCATGATTAGCAACCCTTCTTCTCCAGGCGATACTGAAGCCTTAAGGATGTTGAATTTGAGATTGAACTCCTTAGCCAGGCGGTAGACAACCGGTTGCCCTGTCACGTGTGGGGGGAAATGAAGCACTATCCTTTTAGAGATATCCATTTTATCACTCAGCTATTGGCCTTTCTTTAAAAGGCTTAAAAACTATATCTGACTCTGTCCCGGGCAAATGAGCTACAGGCTCAGTAAGCAGGAATTCTCCTTTCTCTATCCACTCTTTCAGTATGCCAGCAATCTCTACCGCTTTAGGGTAGCTGGACAGGGAAGCAGTGGGCACATCCTTTCCTTGGATATTCACGTGGCCGCTTTTAAGTTCAGCATAGCTAATCTCGCATATAATTTCTGGCCTTCTTTGAGGATAAGCTTCGGAGTAATCCACAATGGGAGCAAAAATATCGGCATCGCTTACAGTAGTGTAGCGCAAGATTTCCTCGGATAGTATAGGTATGGGGATGCCTATGCCTACCGTCAGTGTACAGCCATAGCCAAGCATGCTCGTTCCAACCAGCCATTCTGGTTTCATCTGCTTCAAATCACCAATGAGCGATAAAGAGCCTGCTCCCTCTCTGGGTACACCGTTTTCTCCTCGGGGAACATGGGGGTTATGTTGTGTACCGTGCCAGGCAACATAGCCGATGCCACCGCCAATGAACACTCTTGTTCCCACGCCTATAGTTTTATAATAAGGGTCATTTAGAAGAGGGGAAAGCTGCCCCGAGGTAGAGTAATGGGCATTGCCTAAATTTGGCTTTAACACCCCCATATAGGTATAAATCGTTCGATCTGATAGATTCGCGCCGACATTATAGTTTTGATAGGCGTTTCGTATATTAAACAGGATGGCATTATTGATGTCTTTAAGGTTAACCCAGCTTTCCAGCTTTCTTCTGGGATAACAATCCGTGCCATAAGCAGTAGCTACCAGCCTGATATCTTTTCCTGCTACCAGTTCTTCAATAACATGCCCACCACCATAATTAAACTCGCCGGGGTGAAATTTATTTCTGGGGTCATCATCAGGTAGCGCATTAGCCCCAAGAAACACATCTGCAGCAGCCAGGCCAGTGTATACCGGAATATCGTTGAGGTAAGCCTTGCCGCCACCGAGCTTTATTTTGGGCTGGGAATGGCCAAAATTGAGGAATACTCCGGAGGAGCACATAGGGCCGAAAGTACCGGTAGTCACCACGTCAATTTCCTCCGCTGCCTTACGCACACCCTTTTCCCTGGCAATATCAATTACCTCTTCAGCAGTGACCACCACCGCCTTTCCTCTTTTTATTTTCTCGTTAATTTCAGCAATCGTTCTTAACATCATTTCTTAACAATCTATCTGTTACTCTGCGCCGTCTGGGTGAATAATCCCTTATTTCAACAACTCTATAGCCAATTTAGCTGCCTTTCTGCCGGATAATAGCATGCCACCGAATACTGGTCCCATCCTGGAGGAGCCGAAGACAGCGTTCGCTGCCATGCCAGTAGCTATTAACCCTGGATAAACTTCTCTGGTATTCTCGATGATTTCTCTTTCCGCTACTTCAATCCACATTGGTTTTTCGCCAATAACATCCCCTGTTGCGGTCCTTAATTTGCCTCCCATTTTCCTGGTAACCATGTGGCAAATTTCACAATCGTGTCCTGTGGCGTCTATTACTAATTTAGACCTTGCAGCCAAAGGGTCGACATGTAAATTTGCTAAAAGAACAGAGCTCCAGTTTAATACTACTCCACTAACCTTATCAGCTTCCCTAATGACTATATCCTCAACACTGATCAGGTTAAATATCTTTGCTCCAGCTTTTATGGTAAGAGAACAAAGGGTTGAGGCTAGTTCCACAGCGCTAGCGACATAGTAGTTCCCTTCGTACGCAGTACTGGCAACTCCAAATTCATCCAGGATTTCTTTAGCCTCATCCTGTACTACAATTTTGTTGAACATCATGCCACCTCCCCAGATACCACCCCCTGCGCTTAATTTTTTCTCAAATATGGAAGTTTTGATTCCTTCTTTTGCCAGGTAATAAGCAGCAGTCATTCCTGCTGGGCCAGCGCCTACAATGGCTACATCAAGCTCCATTGCATCAAGCAGGTCTTTTATATAGCTTTCCGTTATAGCCCGGGAAATAATAACTTCATCCATTCGAAGAGCACCTGAATTGAAATAGCTTAAGTAGTATACACTTCATGGAGCTTAAATTTCCAGTTACTATTCTGACCTGATTCTCCAAGCCCATTCTATCTCAAGCATTTTGTTCTATTGTCTTTATCTTAAGAGGAGTAGTTGTTACCTGGGTCACTTCTTTTTTGAAATCTGCTCTGGCTGATAAGGGTTAACATGAACCATAACATCCTGTACATGCTCAAGTGTGTTCATAAGCCTACTTCTTATTTCGGCGGCTATTCCATGGCCTTGCTCCACGGTGAGCTTGCTACTCACAGCTATCTCCATATCAATGGTGAAACTAGAACCACGACGATGCACCCTGAGGTCATCAATTGCCTTAATCCTTCCAACCTCTAAGGTAGCGGCTCTAATTTGATCCATAACCGCTGAGCTTGGTCTTTCATCCATCAAGATCCCAATATTTGGACGCAGAATAGAAATGGAGATATTCACAATAAAGCCGGAAACAACAAGGCCGGCTACAGGATCTAAATATTGGAAACCTAATCTGGCTCCGAGTATAGCGACTAAAACAGCCACCGAGGAGTAAGCATCCGAGCGGTGATCCCAGGCATTGGCAATAACAGCAGGGCTATTATTCTTTTTCCCCACTTTAAGTGTATAACGAAACAGGCCTTCTTTTACAACTATGGAAGCAACGGCTGCTACCAGAGCAATCGTAGCTGGAGTTTGGAGATGTTTGTGGGCAATGAGGTGAATGGCGGAAACACCGACAAAAACTCCGGTAGCAAGAATTATGAGGGCGACTAGAAAGGCAGCGATAGTCTCTGCATTGGCATGGCCGTAAGGGTGGCTTTCGTCTGCTGGTTTTTCTCCAATCCGTAGGCTTACATAAACAGTTCCTGTGGCCAGGCAATCGGAGATAGAGTGAATGGCATCGGCTATCATAGCATAGCTGAAACCAAGTATACCGGCGAGCATCTTGAAAATTGCTAGCGCTACATTGATGCCAAGCCCTACTAAGGTGCAGGTTTTAGGATCACGAAAATCAACTTTTGGCATAAACCCTCGTCTTCTATAGTAGTGGGGTTACCACACCCCAAATCCATAATCTCCTTTTCTAAAATATATTCCAAATCCTCTCTCAAGTATCCGATAGCTTGAGCTTAGGACATGAGGTTGGCTCCGCAAGCATGACTTGGGCAACAGTTCTGTCGGGCTTGCTTAGCTATTCGAGCATATCTTTTCTTCACCACTTATTTGATTCTCTCCTTCATAATTCACCTCATGACATTTGCATGGCGACAGCACTCGTTAACTAAAGCAGCGTACACAATATCCTGCGGGCCGTAAAAAAGACCAGCAAGTAAATTGCCATCTAAATTTCAGCCACCACTGACGATAAACTGAATAGTGAGTTCATCATTCTTCTTCACTGGGCTATCCAATTTCAGTGTATATGAATTCGTCGATTTAATAAAGATCTGGTAAAGGCCTCGCAACTCCTTTTGCCTGACGCTAATTTCCTCTTTAATGCCAGGAAATCGCGCCTCCAAATTGTCAAGGCACTGGCCAACATTTCGCCCTTCTGCCTCAACCAACCCCTGACCACCGGTCAAGTGCTTCAGATGCCAAGCAACTCTTACCTTGATGCTCATTGTAGCTCACGCGATTCGGGCGAAAATTGTTCTCCCCTTTGCTTAACCACTTTCTACTCTGGTGCCAATTCCTCTATCCCAAGCTCCCGAATCTTCTCCAGTTTTGGAATTCCCGTTTTCCTATCCCACCCTCGAAGCTCGTAATATTCGTCCAGCATTTTCTCAAAATCCTCTACCGGAATACTCCAGCCCGTATCCTCCAGGGGCTCAGTAAATCTCCTGGGCAGTGTGTCATCCTTTCTAGAGAGGCCTTCACGAACGTTAAATAGTCTGGTTACATTATAGGCTCTCTCACCCAGAGCCATGAACCATTTTTCATCGGCATCCCACCCAAGGGAAGTAAGCGCCTCTGTCAACCACTCTGCCGAATATGGTGCACAATCGCATGTTATAAGGCTCCACGCAGCAGCGTTATAATCCTGCAATCGCTTCACCAATGCGGCTTTCCCCGTAGTAGTGAACGGATCTAGCGTTTTGCCAAAAACTTCCGCACCGGTTGGGTACGCTCTCTGATGACAAGCGCCTCTATCAGCTGTGGCATAAGCAAGGGCCATCCCTCTCGACCCTCTGGGGTCATACCCAGCAACTTCAAGCCCCTTAACATGAACGGCAAAATCCCCTGCGCCCTTCGCAATTTTCGCCGAAGCCGCTCTTACGCCTTCGGCCAGAAGGTCCCCTATCCCCTCCCTGGTAGCTATCATTTTTACTAATTCTACCTGTTTGTCCGAATCGCCAAAGGGAATCTTATAATCTATCAGGCCTTTCTCTGAGCATTCCATAGCAAAGGCAATGACATCTCCCAAGGACATCACGTCAATGCCATATTCATTAGCCAGCCTTATGGATTCTAACACTGTGCTCAAATCGCCCTGCCCACAGTTTGCTCCGAGCAGTACCACAGGCTCATACGATACTGTAGCTTCAGTGCCTGCAAAAGGGCCTTCATTCGCCCTCACTGTATTGCCACAGCCTAGGGGGCATAGATAGCAGCTACATTTTTTTATAACATTCGGTCGCAGTGCAGCTTCATTAATATTTTTAATCTGCTCAAATGAGCCCGCAGTAAAGTTCCGGGTCGGCACGATATGTGCTTCATTGCACATGTCGATATTGGGAGTGAACATGCCACCACTGAAAAACTCCCTGAGGTCCTTGTTATCGGCAAGGCGTCTAAAATGTTTCTTCTGGAGCTCTTTTGTTTTCTCAGGAATCTCGAGCTTGCCGTTGCTCTTAATGGCAATGGCCTTCAGATTCTTTGACCCCATAACAGCACCAATGCCACAACGCCCTGCCGCTCCAGGGCGCCCACTCCCGGTCACATTGTTCAATATACATGCAAATTTGACCAGATTTTCCCCACCAGGGCCAATCGATGCCACACTAAAACCTGGATAATATTCGCTTGTCTCCGTAGTGCTCTTTCCTTTAAGAGTGGAACAAACGTCTTCCAGCGCCATATTTTGCCCATCTATCTTCAGAACAACCAAATTTGGACTTTTCCCTTCAATGATAATCCCGAGATACCCTGCCTTCCTTAGCTCATACGAAAAGTTGCCGCCGGAAAAAGAATCAGCGTATGCTCCTGTCAAAGGTGACTTCGTCACCACCGCATAACGCGTACAACTGGGCATGATGCCTGTTAAGGGACCAGTCATAAATATGAGTTTGTTATCAGGCCCCAGTGGGTCAGTCTTAGTCCTTAACTCTTTATAGAGATAATAGGCGCCTAACCCCTTTCCACCAACATATTTATGCATTAACTCAGGCGGTATTAGTTCCTCCTTCACCAACCCCTCTGACAGGTTAATCTTTAGCAACCTATATTTTTCCATTGCATTTCGTCTCCTGTGATTAGTTAATATTCCTGGCTGTTTTTATCTTCAGCAATTGGCCATTGACCCTTGTGTTTTGGTGACAATCTACAACTGTGTCTTATTCCCTTATCTGTACACTACTTGGGTCTGCTGTTCCCATTACTAAGCATCCTTTGGCTGCTCAGGACGTACAGCTCCTTCTGACCCGAGCATCTCGCCGTTTCGGCTCGCCTCTTTTTGTCTTTGCCGCTCGACTAATTCCTGCAACGTAGTAGTCTCTAAGACTCTATTCATCGCCCTCTTTAGCTCTCTCCAAATATCACACGCGGCACAAGAACCAGCACGCGGGCATATATCAGGATCATTAACACACTCTACCGGGGCAATCGACCCTTCGAGGAGTCGAATTACCTCGTTGAGCCTAATTTTTTCAGGTGGCTTAAGCAGTGAAATTCCACCGTGAGCCCCTCGAGTACTTCGTATTATCTCTCCCGATACGAGAGGCGTGACCAGATGCTCCAGATACGGCAGAGAAATTTGCTGTCTTCGAGCAATGTCTTTCAGATGTACTGGGCTTTCATCGGAGTGCAAGGCCAAATCCAAAAGCGCTCTCGTACCATATCGCCCTCTAGTAGAAAGTTTCATCGCATTATATTGTTGACTAAATAAATCAACATGGTATAGTACCAACGAGCAATAACGCTGTCAAACGTTAGTTTTCAACCTGCTCGTAAATCCCTATATCACCCTTCCCATTACGGATAATACGAGGTGACGAGGCATTGCCCACAGGCAAAACTTCAGCTGCTAGCTAAACTTGGCCATCACACCAATCAAGGCTCACTGCCTCCGCAAACCCTGCATTCAGGGCTCCTGGCCAAATTGGCTATGGTGAACTCCATCCCTTCACCATCAATATACAACATCCTGTTGGTGAGCAAATTACCAAAACCGGCAAGAAGCTTAACTACTTCCGTAACCTGTAGAGCAGCTATCAATGCCGGAGCCATGCCGAAAACCGGAATTACTCCCTTGCCTTCCGGAATTTCAGGGAAAATACAAGCAAAGCAGGCAGTTTCCCCGGGAATTATAGTGGTAATTTCACCAATGAGCCCATTAATTCCTCCGTGGATGAAAGGAATTCTTTCTGCCACACATGCTGAGTTAAGAATAAACCTGGTTTCGAAATTATCCATCCCATCTATTACCACATCTGCTCCTATAATAATGTTCCGCACATTTTCCTGAGTAATTCTCTCGAAAAGCGGGCTAATCTTTATCGAGGGATTCAATTTAGCCAGTTTCCGTGCTGCTGAGAATGGTTTCTCCTCTCCGATATCCTCATCCCAATAGAGAATTTGTCGGTTTAAGTTAGAGAGCTCCACGCGGTCACAATCCACTAGTGTAATATGCCCTACACCAGCACAAGCCAAATATGTAGAAGCGCTGGCCCCCAATCCACCAAGTCCAGCTACGACTACGTGAGAGCGTTTAAGTTTCTCTTGCCCCTGCCGACCAAAACTTGGGTGTAGGATCTGCCGTCCATATCTGCTGAGATCATTATTTGTAAGCACATTCTCCTTCGTTCTTTTCATTAAGTTTTTACTTTGCCTCTTTTGAACTATCAAAATTGTAAGCCCAACACCTCAGAGAAATCAATGTACTATATACATCATTAATTAAATTCAGTCCGGGGTAATCCCTGGCATAGACCTTTAAGATAAACACAGATAGATAAGGTATGACGAAATCGCTGAACAGTCAGGTTGCCACTCACAGATTAAGGCCAGTGTGAAGCTATGGACAAAACCCCCCTGAATCTGGTATAAATACTCAATTAATTTGCCAGCTAACAATATGTCAAATTTTTCTCCATCAGATGCGGCCAGAGCGGTTTGGAGGGGCGCGCGTAATCATATAACTAATCGCCCCCTGGTTGTTTCCTTCGAGGTAACGCTTTCCTGTAATTGTAACTGCCGGCATTGCGATCTTGGCGGCATAATAAAAGACGAAAAACAACTTAAACCGGATGATTTTGCACGGTTAACTCGATCTCTGAATCCACCGCTAGTGCAAATCTCAGGTGGCGAGCCGCTCCTGCGCAAAGATATAGTAGATATTGTCAGGGCTATCAAGCAATCTAGAGGAACATCCTATCTGATGCTCGTCACTAATGGGGCGCTATTGAATGGGCGCAACTATCTGCAGATGCATGAATCAGGGCTAAATCAGTTATCAGTATCATTGGACTTCCCTGATGAGCGCCACGATGATTTTCGGCGACATAGAGGTTTATATAAACATCTGGATGAAACACTCCCCCAGCTTGCAAAGTTTGGCTATAGAGACATTATCTTAAACACGGCTATAACGAAAGACAATTTGAAAGACGTATTACCTTTAGCTCAAAAGGCCAAGGAATGGAATGTATCTATATCGTATAGCGCATATACCCCACTGCGGACAGGCAATAGCAGCTACTCTATCAATGACGGGGAAGACCTGGAGCTTTTGCGTAAGACCATTTATGAACTTATAGAATTAAAGAAACGAAATGATCATATAACCAACTCCGAAGCTGTGCTTTTAAACACTATTAAGTTTTTTGAGCAAGGTTATATGCCAAATTGCAAAGCTGGCGTGAGATTCCTTGTTGTAATGCCCGATGGAGCATTTGTCCCATGTTCACTGCATCGGCACAGGTACTTCAATCAAAGAGACATGATGGAAAACTTCTCACAGACTAATCAATGTGGTGCGTGCTATGTAAGCATAAGATCTTATACCGACCAGTCGCTTTGGAAACTATTGAAAGATGCTCCAGGATACGGCAAACGACTTTTTATTAAGTCAGCATAAACCGGGCAAACTTCAAATACCCCGTAGTCCATAACCTAAAGTAAACAAATAAGCCTCAATGAGGCATCTGATCAGTCGTCCAGCGAAACAGGCAAGGATGAATTTCCATAGAGGGAACCGTGATGACCCGGCGACGATTCCTATAAGGTCAAAAATAAGCACGGGCAACAAGGCAAAAAGGAAAATGGCGAAGCTCCCATGGTGTTCCATCCATGATTCAGCCTTTTTATATTTCTCTGAATATTTGCCAGGGATTATGTTTTTCCCCATATAGCCAACAAAATAGCTACTTAATTCTCCTATGGTTGCGCCTGCAGTGGCTATTATTCCAAGCCATAAAGGATTCAAAGTTGCTCCTGCTCCTATTACGGCCGCTTCCCAGGGAAGCGGGAAAAGAATGGTGACGCAAGAAAGAGATATCAAGAAAATCCCAAAGTAGCCATAGGACAGCCATTTCCCCGACTCCAGATAAGGGCGGGCAAAGAAAAAAATCGCCACGGATAGAGCAAGAACCGAAATAAAAGCTGATATTTGGAACGATTTACGAGTCAAAAATTCTTTCTGCGGGTGCAGGAATTGGATTTTGGAAGTAATAGACATACCGTTCAGACTATAGCATAATTTCTGTCATTCCTTGCTAATGGCGTGTCAGTTGCTTCCTTTGTTATGTGAGAGAGCGAGCCCCTCTGGCGTAGAATAATTCCTTTATGTAAGCCGGCGCTTTTGTTAAAATAGCCAGTGTAGCCAGGCTAAATTTAAGCGACAAAAAAGAATGCCCGGACGAGGAGAGTAAGAATGAAAATCACTATCGTTTATGACAATGAAGTAAAGAAAGTGGCGCTGAGAGCGGATTGGGGGTTTTCTGCTCTCATAGAAACAGAGAATGCTTCGCCGATTTTGTTTGATACCGGTGCCGATAGCTCTATATTGCTGCATAACATGAATGAGCTGAGCATTGACCTAAAGGATATAGCCACGATTGTAATCTCACATGCTCATGGAGACCACACGGGAGGGCTTATTGATATTCTCAAGGCAAATAAGGACGCTGAACTCTATATTCCGAGTTCATTCCATACTAATATCACAGGGAGAAAAATAACCGTAGTTAAAGAGGCTATTCAAATTGCTGAGGATGTCTTTTCTACTGGCGAGTTGGAGGGTGTAGAACAGTCCTTAGCGCTCAGAGTGGATAAAGGAATATTTGTAGTAGCAGGATGCTCTCACCCTGGTGTGGGGAACATATTTAAAGCTGCTGCAAGGTTCGGTAAAGTCTATGGAATTGCTGGGGGGCTTCATGGATTTCGCGATTTTAAGATTTTAGATGAACTATCGCTAATTTACCCTTGCCATTGCACTCAATACAAGAAGAAGATAAAGGAGCTATTTAAAGATAAAGTTGTGGAGTGCGGAGCTGGATTAGTTATTGAACTGTAATTTATAAATTTCTGCAATCCCTTTCACCGAATAGCTTAGCTCCTATCCTAACTATGTTAGCACCTTCTTCTATGGCAATTTTATAAGAATTCGTCATGCCCATCGAAAGATACTTCATTTCTACGTTGAGTAAATTAAGCCTTTTGATTCTCCCAAATATCTTTTTAGTTTCCACAAAATAAGGCCTTGAATCTGCAGGGTTTCCGAAGCGGGGCCCCATGGTCATAAGCCCCATTATTTTGATGTTCCGCAAGGCGGAGATTTCTCTTATCAACCGTTCACCACCCTCTGGAAACACTCCCGATTTTTGTTCTTCGCGACCACTATTTATCTCAATCAATACCGGCATTATTTTGTTGATTTGAGCACACCGCTTATCAATTTCCATGGCTATTGTTAAAGAATCTACGGTTTCTATCATATCGAACATTTCCATCATTTTTCTTCTTACATTATGCTTTTGCAGAGTTCCAATAAAATGCCACTTTGCTTTTTTGCCAACCACTTCATATGCCCTTGTTGCCTCCTGGACATAATTTTCTCCTATGGTTTTTACCCCGGCCTCAATTGCCTCCAGGATTTCCTCAGGTGAGCGTGTTTTTGCTGCTGCTACCAGCTCGATACCTTCTGGTAGCTCAGATAGCATTGCTTCAACATTTTGTCTAATGGCGGTAATCATATCTTCTATTTACGATTGGTCTTCACTACGGCCATTGACCTTTCTTACGTTGGGTTTGGTTGCTGTGAGCCGCCAGGGACTCGAACCCTGAACCTGCTGATTAAGAGTCAGCTGCTCTGCCAGTTGAGCTAGCGGCCCGAGAACAAGCAAATATTAGCACTGAAAAAGGATAGAAGACAAGATTAGGAATAAATAAGCTTCCTCCTGCCCTTGATGCAGGAGGAAGCTTAACAATGCTTCAAACAGTTAAATCATTGCTTAGGCTACTTGCATTTTACTATAAAGGGTAAATCGGTTTTTGGTTTATGCTAGAATAGTCTTCGACGATGAGAACCATGCGCGAAATTGGCATAACTATACTTATAGCCATTGCTATCTTCGCTTCCGTTAAAGTTACAGTACAGGGCTATGAGGTACAACATTTTTGCATGCTGCCTGGCATAGAAGATGGTGATTTGGTCATGGTAGATAAAGTGAGCTATGTCTTCTCGGACCCTGAACGCGGTGAGGTGATTATATTTTGGCCGCCTGAACAAATTAAATCAGAAGTCCCGTTTATTAAACGAGTTATTGCCCTGCCAGGTGAAACCGTAGAAGTTAAAGATAACAAAGTTTTCATCAACGGCATCCCCATAGAAGAAGAGTATGTTAAGGAGCCACCACACTATATCATGCAAGCTAAAAAAATCCCCCGTGACGAATACTTTGTACTCGGCGATAATCGTAACAGTAGCAATGATTCGCATAGCTGGGGCACAGTGCCTCGTGACAACATCATTGGCAAGGCATGGTTTACTTATTGGCCCCCAGAGAGGTGGGGGTTGGTAGAGCATTATGACTATCCCGAGTTGGCCATAATAGGTTAATTTATAACTGAGTGTGAGGTGTAACTTGAGCGATGAAGCAATGAGGATATTTGAAATAGCTAGAGCCGTAAAAGAAGGGCATTTTTTACTCACCTCTGGATTACACTCACCTGTATATTGGGAGAAGTTTCGCATCTTGCAATACCCCAATTATACTGAAAAATTATGTCAGCTTATTGCACAATATTTTAAGGAGCTACAACTAAAAGTAGAGCTGGTTGCCGGACCAACCACTGGTGGCATTATCGTCGCTTTCGAGACTGCTCGCCAGATGGGAGTAGCGGGTATATTTGCTGAAAAAGAGGGGGGAATAAGGGTTTTCCGTCGTGACTTTAACATCGCACCTGAGGAGAGAGTTCTTATAGTTGATGATATTTTGACTACAGGTAGCTCAATCAGAGGAACGATGAACGCTGTGCACAAACTTGGTGGAGTTGTTATTGGCGTTGGAGTACTTGTCAACCGCAGCGCAGGAGAAATAGATTTTGGCGTGCCCCTCTTTAGCTGCGTACGCAGCTCCGCAGTAGTTTATAGGGCTGACGAATGTCCACTCTGTGCTGCTCATATCCCCTTAACAAGGCCTGGCAGTTAAAATAGAAGGCCGAATTTTTTGTGGAAGTTGGCATACATTCGGTAAATTATCGTTGCTACAGGATGTTTTGATATAATAGCTAATTAGTCTTGGGGCTGTAGCTCAATTGGGAGAGCGCCTCCCTTGCACGGAGGAGGTCAGGGGTTCGAATCCCCTCAGCTCCACAGGGGTAAGATAGAACCAGATAAATGTTAGGTATGAGGGTTGGTGCCAGATAGTGTACATAACCCTGGCCCATACCATAGAAAAGGCCACACCAAATACAACCTTGTAAACGTTAGTGCCCAGTCTGGTTATTTTCGTAATCAACCTTTTCATAAGCTTTTTAATTGTCAGACGATACTATGTCATTCTGTACGAAAGCTACAATAGACTGCTACCTGTTTTTGCTAGATATCGTAGGGTGACGATATCGAGATTATACTTCTGACCAGGCTAACGAGATTTAATGAGAAGCACCGGGACACCGGACTGACGAACCACTTCGTCAGAAACACTTCCAAGGATAGCCCTCTTGAATCCACTT
>CAZDXE010000025.1:0-2570 GCA_964509565.1 uncultured Dehalococcoidales bacterium
GCAGGAAGGAAAAGGGAAAATGGAACAATTATGTGAAAAAACAATAAGCGTAATCGGCCTGGGGGTTGTGGGGCTAACAACAGCCGTGGGCTTTGCGCTGAAAGGACACAGTGTCATAGGCATTGATGTTACTCCCGAAAAAGTCATGGGAATAGCCGATGGAATCAATCCAACATATGAAAAGGGGTTAGGCGAAGCTTTGAAAAAGGTGAAACTTGCCACAAGCACTGATTTTGAGCAAGTACTGAATTCAGACGTATCATTCCTCTGCGTCGGCACCCCCGGCAACGCCGATGGTTCTATTAATTCCCGCCCCATGCAAGAAGCGGCAGAGCAATTGGCTGAGCAGCTAAAGGGAAAAAAAAGCCCTCACCTTGTTGTGGTCAGAAGCACTGTTGTACCAGGCACTACCGAAGGCAAGATAATTCCACTTTTCAAGGATATGCCAGAAGTCAGAGTTTGTGTGAACCCGGAATTTCTACGGGAAGGAACGGCATTGGAAGACTTCATGGCCCCAAATCGAATTATTATTGGAGAAGATAGCCGAAGGCAGGGTGATATGTTGCTTGGTCTATACAACGGCACGGCAGATTCCTCCCATATTTTAAGAACCAACTTCAGGACTGCGGAAATGATTAAGTACACTTCAAATGCATTCCTGGCAACCAAGATATCTTTCATAAACGAAATAGGCAATATCTGCAAGAAATTAGGGATCGACGTTTACGAAGTTGCCAAAGGCATGGGATATGACAAACGAATCGGCAAGGACTTTCTAAGAGCCGGTATTGGCTTCGGCGGTTTCTGTTTACCCAAAGATACAGCAGCATTGGTGATGCACGCAAAAGAAGCAGGATACACTCCAAGAATTTTGCAGGAGGTTTTACAGCTCAATAAGGAGCAACCTTTGCAAATGCTGGAGCTACTCAAAATACACATCCCCTCGCTCAAAGATAAGGTCATCGGCATACTGGGGCTGTCTTTTAAACCCAACAGCGACGACACCAGAGAATCAAAGGCAGTGCCCATTGTTGAAGCATTACTAAAAGAAGGGGCCAGAGTACGAGCCTATGACCCGCAGGCGATACCAAATTTTCAAAGGCTATTCCCCCAGATAGAGTATTCCAGCGCAGCGGAAGTATTGGCAAGTGACGCTACACTCATAATCACCGAGTGGGATCAATTTAATTACCTGGACTATGGCAATAGCATTGTTATAGACGGCAGGAATATAGAGGCTGCCAAAAGAGCCAGGATATATGAGGGTATTTGCTGGTAAAGCAACGCTTCATTTTTTGTATGTAAATAGCATACGGATAGCGCACAGTCTGAGATTTACGTAGAAAAGGAGAGTATAAATTATGAAGATCCTCGTTACTGGTGGAGCTGGTTTTCTCGGCTCACATCTCTGTGAAGCCTTTATCTCTCAAGGCCATTCCGTAGTCTGCGTGGATAACCTCATCAGCGGAAGCCTGACTAATATTCAACACCTGTTATCTGACAGCAAGTTTCAGTTCATTAATGAAGATGTATCAAATAGGTTCAAAGTAAATGAAGGTGTTGATCATATACTCCACTTTGCCAGCCCGGCGAGCCCAATTGATTACTACAAATTCCCCATCGAAACATTAAAAACAGGGTCTTTAGGCACATTTAACGTTCTGGATTTAGCCAGAGAAAAAAAGGCCACATTTCTCCTCGCTTCCACGTCGGAAGTCTATGGAGATCCATCCCAAAACCCACAGAAGGAAGATTACTGGGGAAACGTGAACCCTGTGGGGCCACGCTCTGTCTATGATGAGGCAAAGAGGTTTTCTGAGGCTTTGACAATGGCTTATCACCGCCATTATGGCATTGATACTAAAATTGCCCGGATATTTAACACTTATGGCCCTGGAATGAGAAGCGATGACGGCAGAGTTATTCCCGCACTTGTCACCCAGGCTCTCAATAACAAAGCTCTCACTATTTTTGGAGATGACTCGCAAACCAGAAGTTTTTGCTATGTTTCAGATTTAATTGAGGGCATAAACAAGCTTATGCTTTCGGACATATCCTGGCCGATAAATCTAGGCAACTCTGAAGAATTCACTATCCTGGAGTTGGCGCAAAAGATTCTCGAACTTACTGGAGCCGAGAGCCGCCTGATTTTCGAGCCGTTGCCTGAAAATGACCCCAAACAAAGACGGCCTGATCTAAGCAACGCCCTGAAAGATTTGGGCTGGAGTCCTTCAGTCGACCTTAACCAGGGGCTGGCAGAAACAATTAAGTGGTTTAGGAAATCTGCGAATTGAAACTTGAAAGGATTAAAAAATGATAAAAAGGAAGGTGCTGGTAACAGGTGGAGCTGGTTTTATAGGGAGTCACCTTGTAGATAAACTAATTGAAGAAGGACATGAAGTAAGGATTCTTGATAACTTGAATCCTCAGGTTCACAACAAAACACCTGAATACCTTAATCCAGACGCAGAATTCATTAAGGGCGACATGAGAAGTGAAAACGATATCACTAAAGCTTTAAAAGATGTGGATGTTGTATTCCACGAGGCTTCTGCGGTGGGAGTAGGCCA
>CAZDXE010000025.1:2670-5186 GCA_964509565.1 uncultured Dehalococcoidales bacterium
CCTGTATGCAGGCAGATTGTTGACCCAATTCCCACCAGGGAAGATAAACCCCTGTATCCCACCAGCGTCTACGCCATTTCCAAAAGGGACCAGGAGGAAATGTGCTTGACTGTGGGCAAAGCCTATAAAATTCCTACGGTAGCTCTGCGGTATTTTAATACTTACGGGACAAGACAATCTTTATCCAATCCATATACCGGCGTTTGCGCCATATTTCTTTCCAGAATAAAAAATGGCAAGCCTCCTCTAATCTTCGAGGATGGACTGCAGGCAAGGGATTTTGTCTCCGTTCACGACATAGTTCAAGCCAATTTGCTGGCAATGAACACGCCTGATGCAGATTATGAAGTATTCAATGTGGGAACAGGGAAGCCAGTAACCATATCCAAAGTAGCCCGTACACTGATGAATCTTTACTCTAAAGATTTGAAGCCGGAAATCATCGCCAAGTACAGGGCTGGGGATATAAGGCACTGTTATGCTGACATATCCAGAGCAAGGTCAAAGCTGAAATTCGAGCCCGGGATTAGCTTTGAAGAGGGAATGCAAGAGCTTATCGAGTGGGGAGAAAGTGCATGGGCTGAAGACAAAACTCAACAGGCTCAAGATGAGCTGCTGAGAAGGAAACTCATTAAATGAGATTAAAATGCACAACTATTCTCGAGAAATGAAACCATGATTAGCTATTTATCACTTCACATGGCTAATTTTCTTGACTGGATAGAGTCCCTGTGGCACCGTCTGTCAATCCTCATGGCCAGCTCTATTAGTCCTCCACAGTGGGTCGGACTTTTAGGTGACCGCATAGCACTCGTATGGGCCAGTTTTACCAATACTATATCTTCTCACATGGCTAATTTCCCTGGTCGGATTGAGTCCCTGGGACACCGCCTATCAATCCTCATGGCAAACCCTATTAGCCCCCCACAGCGTGCTGGGTCTTCAGTTGCTCGCATATCACTTCACATGGCTGATTTCCTTGACTGGGCAAAATCCCTGGGGCACCGCCTGTCTTTCCTCATGGCCAGCCCTATTAATCCTCCACAGTGGGTCGGGCCTTTAGGTGACCGCATAGCATTCGTATGGGCCAGTTTTACTAATACTATATCCTCGTATGGAGCCTGGCCTACTATATATACCGTAGCACAGTGTCTCTACCTTGGGACCTTTATGGTGATGCTCTACTTTCTTACCAGGAAAGTGAACTGGGTAGATGAAACTGCAATTACAGGTCTCTCCTCTGAGCAGATGCCAAACATTGTCCTGGCATATCCTGTCCTTAATGAAGACGAGGATACCATGCACACCACGATGGTATCCCTTTCCAGAATAGATTATCCCCAATCCAAATACAGGGTAATTTCTGTTCCAAACAGCGATGACACACATACTATTGAAATATTGAAGCGCCTTCAGGTGGAATTTCCCTTTCTAGAAATTATGGAGGTTCCTCACACCAGCGACTCTTCATGGAATGCCGTCTGGCAGGCATGGGAAAGCAATCCCAAGGCATACTGGTTTCACGAAGGTAAAACCAAAAATGTCAGAGACCTGTTACCTAAAAAGACTCGCCAGCTTATCTATCTTTTCTACACCCTGACAGCAAGAGATGGCACTGATTGGGTATTAGATTATATCGATGCTGACAGCATTACACCGCCAAACCACTTCAAACTGGCAGCGGCTGGCCTGCAAAAATACGACGTTCTTCAATCCACTAATGTGGTAGGCAACCCTTTACGCTCCATGCCCAGCAGCCTGCATGCCTTTGACCATATGTGCTGGGATGGAAATGTATATCCCCATATGTCAGCTAATGGCAAACACCCGTTTTATGTACTTGGCAAAGGGCTCTTCTACAGGGCAAAAGACCTTTTCGACCTGGGAGGTTTTAACCCATGGATTACTATCGAAGACCCCGAAGTTGGTATGCGATTCTGGGCTAATGGTAAACGACTGGGTATAATCGCCGAGCCTTTAATCGAGGAGGTGCCGCAGACTTTCAGTGGTGGCATAACCCAAAGGAATCGTTGGATATGTGGCTTTTTCCAATCGCTAAATAGCCCTCTTAAACATATGGGAATGGGTTTTTGGCACAGGCAACTGGCACGGTTTAACTTTGTGCCGAATTTGTCCCTGCCAATTAACGTTATCGGATTACCTACCGGAATTTATGCACTTTACCTCTTTTTAACGCACTCCGGATCCTTTCCTCTATGGGTGGTAGTGCTCTCCCTGACTAATATATGCCTTTACGTTACGGTAATGGGGCAGGTATATTCAAATACCTGGAGGCGTACTAAGCTTGTTCTCGAGAAAACATCTTCCCGAATATGGTACATGATTCGTATTAACCCGGT
The DNA here is from genome assembly GCA_964509565.1 of uncultured Dehalococcoidales bacterium. GTDB lineage: Bacteria > Chloroflexota > Dehalococcoidia > GIF9 > AB-539-J10 > JAGMDB01. The sequence continues at coordinate 5,031 of CAZDXE010000025.1, forward strand.
GTTCGTATTCCTCTACTACTTGCTCTGGACTATCCCAATTGTTATTGGATTCGGGATGTTTATAGCCAATAAGGGAAAGGCCTGGAAGCGCACTCAAAAAGTAGACGCAGACCGCAGCTTTGTCTCTGCATAAAGCCTTGCGCCAGATTCAATTTA
>CAZDXE010000025.1:5286-7800 GCA_964509565.1 uncultured Dehalococcoidales bacterium
AGGCGGGCATGCAGGTCAGCTTGGAGACTGAATAGTTATCTGGTTAGATTTTTGCTCGGTTACATGTATTGTGGTCTTGAAGCTATAGCCATCAGGAGTGCTCACATTGACATCATAATCCCCGGCAAAACCACTGAAACTATATTCTCCCTCTGCATTGACAATCCCTTCGCCAGTACTGGTCCAGGAATCAATGAGGCGCTTGAGGGCAAAATAGACTGGTTTTGGTTTTAAGTTACTATCCAGAAGCCCGCCATCTACAATAAATGCGTCTTCGTCAGAAACGCCCCATGCCCATGTTATATCTTGAACCAGCGGTTTGCTGAAAGCGATAGTGTAAAAGCTCTCAAGGTACTCTGCCTGGGTTTCTTCATCCCATGGCTGGTGCCACCATGGTGAACCAGGAACCTGAGACGACGGAGCTGAAAGCTCCTTGATATATATTGGTTTGCCAGAAGTAGAGTACTGGTCAAGTAAATCAGATACCGAAACCAAATTCAGACCCAGATTATGGTATCCATCGGTGTTGGTACCAGAGTAATAAAACTCAAGGCCAATAATATCTGCTGGCATGTCGCCTTTCAGCAATTCAGGGAACGGTGTGCTATTTGTAAACTCGTAAGGCAGAGCACATGAACCATTGAGTACTTTAGCCTGCGGATTTGCCTCTTTTACAGCACTGGCGAAAACCTGGCATATCTCACTTTTCTGCTCATTGCTCAAGCCAAGAACATTTGCCCATGCCAGGTTCATCTCGTTTATTTCCCAGGTGTCAATTTTGCCCCTGTATTTGTCAGCCATGGTGTACATGTGATTGTAGACATTCTCTTTCAGGGCTTCAAAATCCATGTCCTCCATGTATGACGGAACAAAATCACTGTTGGGATAAAACCACAGGCTGAGCGCACCCATCAGGTTAAACTCCTGTTTTAGCTGTTCTTCTATTTCCTGGTACCCATCTATGTTTTCCCAGTCGAAATCCCCCGGTTCCGGTTCAATTATTCCCCAGCGCGCGGTGATACAAGAATGATTTACCCCAGCGTCCTTCATAAGGCCAGCCACTTCAGCATTATAACTTCCATTTTCCCCCATCGGATTGGCGCCAAAGAGAAAATCATGACTGGTTTGAGTAAAATCAATCGTGGAATCAGCGAGAGGCTTACCGTTAGCGTCCACCACCTTTATTTGAACATCCCCTTTGCGGTATTTCTCGATGTCTGTCTTTGCACTGGCCAGTTCTAGCTCCTCGTGAGCCCACAGCGAACTTTCTAGAGATAAATTCAGCTCTTTGATAACTTTTGCCATGTTCGGATTAGCCTTGTCCAGATACGCCTCAGCTGCGCTGAGGTGCCTGGCACTGGTCTTTATCTCCTTAGCTACCGTGGAATCGCCATCTTTCTTGAGCATTGCCAGTTCGGATTTGGCGAGCTCATAGTTTAAGTTGATGCTTATTTCTCCCCCCTGTTCACTTACAGAGTAGCCTTTACCTTCATTATCTGCTGAGAGCATTACCTTGCCAAACTCAGGCACTTCGTACTGGACGTGAATTCTATATGTCGTTTGTGGTAAGACGATAAAGGCAGGAACCGCCAAGTTCCAATCCCAGTTAGACTGGTCATCATGGACAGCCCCCAAATAACTGTACTCTGGTATATTTTCAAGGTCTGTGGCGAATATTTTGGACAGTGAAGATTCCATGAAATCCCTGTTCCGTAACAGGTTTCCCTGTTCATCATAAGCATTTATGATTATATTGGCTCCAGCTTCTAAATTAAAATCAACCTGCCCTGAAGTTGCCATTTTGCTTTGCGGGACATAAACGAACAAATACGAGTCGTTTTTGCCAGCCCATAGATGGTACAACTCACACTCAGGTACACTTAATTCATAATATCCTTCCTCGTTCGTATAAGTATTCTTGAGGCTGGCATAGCTTTCATCAGAGGCATCTATGTAGCAATTTGCAATCGGGGCAGCATTCGAGTCTCTGACATATCCATATAACTCTATCTGTCCTGCTGCCACGGCTGGTTTCGGAAATCCCACCAGAATCAAGGCTAAAGCTACTGCCAGAACCGTGAGCCTTGTCGTCACTCGTGTCTTAACATTCCCAACGTTCATACTGTCACCAGTGTAAGCCAGGTTGGGAACGCAGCACATCCACTATAGGTACTGTTTTAAGCCAGAAATTAGTCCCGACTAAAAAGTGGGATTATAGTACTGGCCTGATATAGTCCTCGTCCTGGAAAGGCACAGGAACTCTCCACCTCACACTCTCCCCAGGCCTTTCCCTTTGCCCTCTCAGCAATAAATGTATAGAATGTAAATATAGCTTCGAATGAGCATATGCAAAAGCCCTATCTCACAGCCTTCATAGCCATGGTCAATGAAATCCTAGCCAAACCATTGGAAGTCACGCTATGGGAGATGACCAGCCGGAAAGCTCAATAACCTACTGTAGAAGATAACATAGAATATAAAAAGCGGCACTCGGCTAGTAGAACCGGCAGAATA
>CAZDXE010000025.1:7900-18469 GCA_964509565.1 uncultured Dehalococcoidales bacterium
CCAGTCGCTGAGCTACCGACGGGGGGCAAAGAAAGGTTAAAGAAGGTCAGGAAAGCTTACTTGGGCAGCGTTGCCAGCCTTAGGTTGCCCCGCTGTTGTATTGGGGGGATCGAAAGCATAGTTCAGATAGGAGCGATAATCGTTCTAACCGTTGGTATGGGGAAGGTTACACCAACATGGGCTTTTTCTATTTTTGCAGGTTCTCAGTTAGCAGATGTGCCATATGAAGAGTTTGTGTCGCCTAGGCTGAAGCTTCTGTTTTTTGTGGGAATACCAGTTCTATTGCTCATCACATACATTCCTGCGCTTACGCCTTAGCTGTCGACCAAAATAATGGGTTCAATGATAGTAGCAGCATCGTGATACAATAAAACTGGTATAAGGAGGGTAAAGTGTTTGACGTATTAATAAAAGGTGGCAGGATTATTGATGGGACAGGAAATATTGGATTTAAAGGTGATATTGCCATAGAGGGAGATGAACTGAAGATTCTGAGAGGTGACACTTCGCATGTACAGGCGAGAAATAGCATCGATGCATCCCATCATATAGTAGTTCCGGGCTTTATTGATGTTCATACGCATTCTGACTTAATTGCCCTATCCGAACCCTTAAACGAAGCTAAGATAATGCAAGGGGTTTGTACTGAGATGCTGGGGCTTGATGGAGTTGGATATGCGCCGCTCTCAAAAAAGAACTTAGAAATGATGTTACTGTATTATTCGGGAGCGGAGACAGTGGGATGGGAGGCTCGCCAGGCCACTAAAGAGGAGATCAGAGCAATGCAGGATATGGATAAGGCAAGGAATGGCAGAGGGAGCTGTTGGCCTTTCTACAGGGTTATCATATCCTCCTGGGGTTTATGCTAGCACAGAGGAATTAATTGAACTATGCAAGACTGTTGTTGAGTGTGGTGGAATTTATGTAACACATGTGCGGTATGACCTCGGAGATGGCATTTTTGATGGATTTAGAGAAGCTGTAGCGATAGGAGCTCGCAGTGGTTGTCCAGTGCACATTTCACATTATTGCGCCCGCATTGGGCTTCGCAGGCAGGCAGCTAAGATGCTGCAATTCATAGACGAGGCTAGAGCAAGTGGAGTTGACCTTACTTTTGATGCTTATCCCTGGGAGGCTGGGAGCACCACTTTGCATTCTGTGGTTCCTCTGTGGGCACATCATGATGGCCCATATAAACTATTGGAGCGGCTAAAAAGTAAGCGCGCTAGAACTGAAATGCGCAGTGAGGCCACCAGGCTAATTGAGTCAAAGGGAGGAATGGTAATAAGCGCAGTTAAGACAGAAAGGAATAAGTGGTGCGAAGGTTTAACAGTAGCGGCAATTGCTGACAGGCTCAATAAAGATCCTTGGGATGTAATTTGTGACTTGCTGGTGGAGGAAGAGCTAGAAGTGGCCTATTACAGCTTCGGCGGTAACATGGATGATGTAAAGATTATTATGACCCATCCAGCACATATGTTCATCACTGACGGGCTACGAATAGGAGGAATGCCTAATCCTAGAACTTTTGGCACTTATCCTAAGATACTGGGGCAATTCGTAAGGGACGAGAAGATTTTGACTATGGAACAGGCAATCAGGAAAATGACCTCCTTCCCTGCTCAAAGGTTCGGGTTAGCAGACAGAGGTATTTTGTGGGATGGCATGAAAGCTGATATAGTGATATTTAATCCAGCTACAGTAAGCTGCGTGGCTACTTTTGCTAATCCGAAGCGCTTACCCTTAGGCATAGAGTATGTCTTTGTAAATGGCAAAATGGTAGTAGAAAAAGGGAAACACACCGGTGCCCTGCCTGGAGAACCATTAGCTATGAAAGGCTATGTGGGAAACCAGTATCGCTAAGGTAATCGGCGATTAGTATACTTGCTCAGAGTACAGGGAGCATAACCTTTTAGCTTCCTGCCCACAGGGACAAAACTCGATTCTTTCTGCTGTTCTTACACTGCCTGAGCCATTGCGGTGTGACTCAATATTAGAGCCCCACGCCCCATAGCTTTTTTACACCATCTTTTAGCTTCTCCACAGTGAAATCTGGCGATTTACATAGATTAGTAAGCTCCCGCTCACCCTCTTCTATCTTTCGGGCTGCTTCCGCCACTTCGCTAGCAATTTCACAAGGTATGACCACAACTCCATGTTTATCAGCATGAATAAGGTCACCAGGATTAACCACCAGCCCACCCACCTTCACTGGATTACCTACATCCACCAAGTGATCATATGCGTGAGATGGAATTACCTGAGCCGCAAAGAAATGAAAACCCAACTCATGAACTTCATCCAGATCCCTTACACCGCCGTTAGTGACTACACCCACGCAACCCAGAGCCTTATGCATATTGGCATTAACATCACCCCAAAGAGAACCGATGCACGGTGGCTGGTCAATGTCCTGAATAACAGCTACCCGCGGTGCTGGAATTTGAAGTATGTGTCCCCACATTCTAAAATCAAGTGGCTCCTCACGTTTTTTATCTGGCCAGCTGGCCATCATAACTCCGGTACAAGCATAGCCAACCATCACACCCATGTCAGGAAAAATACATTTTATTTCCCCCGACATGAATCCTTCGCTTTGGGGACGTACTTTGAAAGATTCAATGGCATTCGAAACAGTAGGAGTACTAATAGATCGCAGAGCATCAAGCTCCTTCATAGAAAGTGTTTTCAATTTATTCCTCCTTTACATTTTTTATTTTACTTCCTGAGAATTACAAACTACCATGAAATCGTTTTGAACTCATGTCATAGACACTATAATTTATCATCAGAGAAGGAAACGCTCATCCAACCATTTTCTCACTCAAAGGTCAAAATAGTGTAGCAGTTTCCTCGTCCGAGTTAAAAGTGATTCTACTCCCAGATATCACCTCTTATAGGCTGCCTTTTAGGCTTTTACCCCCACGCTGTCGACACGATTGCCAATAATAGTCAGACTACATTCGGTCGTACCTGCCACCATCTATGGCAACAGTCTCTCCACATATGAAAGAGGAATCGTCTGAAGCCAGGAATAAAGCCAGGTTGGCTATATCCTGAGTACTGCCTATCCTACCAAGGACTGCCATCGCTTTTCTGCCCTCCTTGTATTGTTTGTAATGTTCTGGCGTCATGTATCTTTTATCCATATCGGTCATGATTGCTCCCGGAGCAATAGCATTAACATTTATTCCATAAGGCCCTAACTCGAAGGCAGAAGACTTTGTCAGTTGGATAACACCAGCCTTGGACACACAGTAATTAGCATAATCATCGAGGCCACCGCCCCGTCCAGAATTTGAGGATATATTGATAATTTTGCCGTATTTTTGTTTCACCATATATCCAGCAACAGCCTGGGTGCACAGAAAAACTCCTTTAAGGTTTACATCCAAGACCTCATCCCAATACTCTTCGGTCATTTCCAGTAAAGTGGCGCTATGACAGATACCGGCATTATTCACTAAGATATCAATCCTACCGAAGTTATCCACCGTTTGTTTGGCCAGATTACGCACCTGCTCAGCAACAGAAACATCGGTAGCTATGCCTATACAATGCCCTCCAAGAGCCTTAATCTCCTCAACTACCTTCTCCAGGTTAGGCACGTTTCGGCTGCCAATTACCACCTTAGCCCCCTCTTTAGCAAACTCCATAGCGATATTGCGCCCTATTCCAGTGCTACCTCCAGTAACAATAGCTACTCTTTTGTCTAATTTTCCCATGCCATGTTCCTCCTTTATTTCGGTCATTTCGGGTGATATTATCCAATTATTATACACTCACTGTAGCGCTATGAATGAACTTTACCAGGCTTACGCTATCGAAAACCAGTAACCCAGTCGCCTTTCTTATTGCTTTTGCGTAAAGAGGCATTTCTGTACATTCAAGAACAATTGCTCCAAGATCAGGATTCTCGGAAACCATCTTTTCTGCTACTGAAACAATCACTTCTTCAACTTTTTGAATGTTAAATTCTCCAAGCTCCAGTTTTGCAACTCCCTCCTCATCTAGATCCCACCAATTACCTTTCTCTATTTCACCACCACCAAACTGCGCAATCCATATATCCTGGTATTCCGATTCCTCCATTCCTTTTATCACAATCCGAGGGGATTCCGGTTGTATCCCACACTTCCTTAGTACTTTATAATCGTCTTTCAATAAAATTTCAGAGCTATCAGTTAGAATACCAACCTTTTTACCTTTTCCAACCACACTTAACGCTAGTGGTACTACCAGTAAATTTGAGGAAAAAACGGGAATATCTACTGCATTTGCTAATTCCTCCTGCATGTTTCCAATCAAACCACAGCTGCCTACAATAGCTTTGACCCCTTCTTCTTCTAACTCCTTTGCACACCTGATATATTCTGATACGTTAAATTCCCTTTTAGATTGTATCCAGTAATTCTCAATAAATTTGATTCGCACAGGAAAATCATAGGTGGATGCATATTGGTGATGCCCCTGCCTTACGGCTGAACACCACCACTTCCCCACAAGCATTCCAATGGCTTCACCAAAATCAAACTTCGTTTTCACCTTATTCATTTTACTTAATTCCTTCACCTTCCTTATAAAATTCTACTTCAACTCTCTTCAAAATTCACGACGCCGACCCCAACTAACTCAATTAACTATCTCCATGCAGCCAAACATTATGTAGAAACCTTTCTTACAGCTCAAATTAATCTCTAATCTTTGCCTTCTTTGCCTGCATCAACAACATCTATTCCATAAGCATAAGTTTCCTCATTTTATCTCTTCTCTTTTTGGGTATTCCTTTAGGCCCACACGGTCAAGCCAAATCCTTTCCATATTTTTGATCTCCCTGAATAAACCCTCAGACAATGGTTTTGGTTTATGAGTTCTTAGTATTTCAATAGTTTTTTTATTCAGTAGTTCCCCACAATGTTCTATGTTCCCTTTCTCTCTAGAGCTACGATCAAATATTTTGGGGACCCAGAATTTACGGAAGTGCTTTAAAGTATGCTTTTCAGAGAGGTAGTTGGCTCGTGGCCCCAATCGTTCGATAATATCAACTGCGAGAGACTCATCGTTGATTTCTATGCCACCTATTAGAACTTTGGCCATGTCGATAATTTCATTTTCAAAGACATGGAATTCTGGGGATACCACACAATAGAGCGCACCCAGATCGTGAACAAGGTCAGCTCCCGTTAATGCGGAGATAAGTATCTGATATGTAACTTCTCCTGCCGCTTGCATATCCATTACGTTAGTATCTGTGATACCAGCCGTACCAAACATAGGAAGCTTATAATAGTGGCTGACATCTGTTAATGCTCCCACCATAAGACTCATTTCTGGGGCTCCATAAGAAAAGATTGTTGTCCTCATATCCATAATAGAGGGTATGGCCCCAAAGATAATAGGTGTTCCAGGATTCTTAAGTTGCAATACAACCAGGTGACTTAGTACTTCAGCAATCGTAACAGCTAAACAACCAGCAAAAGTGGCTGGCGCAGTAGCTCCAGCCATCGGCATACTATATACAACATTCGGTATTCCCTTCTCAGCGCACAAAAGACTTTTCTCCATAGCATCTCTCCCTTGAATTAAGGGAGTAACTGGTTCAGATGAACTGGCAAAAAAGGGTTTTCTCCGTAATTGTTCCTCCCCACCAGCAACCATAGAGCAAAGGTCTATCATATCTCTCAGGCTTGAAACATCAGTCGGTTCGCAAATCACCGGCTTCGAAGTGTTAAGTATTAACTGGAGCAATGCTACCTTATCAGCGATAGCTGCAGGCAAGTTTGGGTGACTCGCTGCAGTAAAAGACCATTCCATATTTGGCAAGGCGTCAATCAATCTCGCCATATCGGCCATATCTTCTACGTAACATTCCCTTCTCTTTCCTGTATATGGATCTAGATAGTCAATATCATCAGGTGACCCTCCAAAATGAGGGCCTGTCGTTCCATTGAGAACTATGGCTGGTTCTCCTTCACGCGTATATAAAGTAATCGCCTTTGGTGTTGTTCTCAGAGCTTGCTCCACTAAATAAGAGGGGATTTTTACTCTGCTGGGGTTGGATACATCGGCACCGGCATCACCTAATATGCTAATTGCCTGCTGACACTCGAAAGTAGCTCCCGTTGTTTCAAGGATGTGGAGAGCCCCTGAATGCAATTCTTCTATCTGTTTATCCGATAAAACGTGAAATTGAGGGCTACCATACTGAATATAATTTGTGCGCATAATTACATCCTTAAAACATTTTATTAATTTGTGTCCAACCCCTTCGCCAATTCAGCTGTCACTGCGTCTAGGGCCTCAACACACCCTATCTTGTTCAATTGGCGTCGTGGTTTCAATTTACAGCTATTTTCACGCAAATCACAATAGAGGTAATAAATGCCTCTACTATAAGTTTTAGTCAACTAGCTTCAAGATTGCACCTGACTCACTGCTTCACGTGCCTTCTCCAGTGCCATTCGTGCTCCCTCGATCAGAAAGTAATCATCATCACTTATAGTATTGAGCCTGAAACCCTTTTCTATAGCCCACTTGATGTTATCTACACTTGCATACATACCAGCTGGTTTGCCACACCTCTCAGCCACTTTTAGCACTGTATCAAAAACCTCTAAATACCGAGGGTCATCCCATTTCGGAGGGACACCGAATCCCAGGCTGCATGAGAGATCCCAGGGGCCGATATAGCATGCATCTATCCCCGGCACTGACAGAATCTCTTCCAGGTTCTTAATCGCCTCCGCAGTCTCAACCTGGACAATTATTAGAATCTCATCGTTCGCTGTCTCTAAATACGTCGGATCGAACATTGCCGCCCTCCTGGGGCCAACTCCTCTGAGCCCTTCAGGTGGATATTTACACGCCCTTACCACATTTTCTGCAACCTCCCTCGAGTTGACCCACGGAACAAGGACACCGTAGGCGCCTATATCCAGGACGCGTTTGATAATAACAGCATCATTCCACTGTGGCCTCACAATAGGAATACAGTTGGTCCCATTCATAGCCTGCATAAGCCGCTGCAATGTCTGAAAGTCCAGGGGGCCATGCTCAGCATCCAGCAGAAGCCAGTCAAACCCCAGATGGGATAGCCACTCAGTCACATCTGGGTGCCCAATACCAACGAAAGTCCCATGGACTACCTTGCCTTCCTTCAATTTTTCTTTAAGTGAATTCTTCAATGTCTAACACCTCCTACTAATTTTCTTATCTCCTTTGCCTGGAGATTAAATACGTGATACATCATGTTATTCACCAAGCCAGGTGTGTTCCAGAATAACTTAACCATCACTCATATTCATTCTTCTCAACCCTGGCTCAGGGTGCCCTCGGCAATCATAGCATCAAGGGAGTCGCCAAAGATCTTTATTGTTTGGTCAATATCCTCTTTGGTATGCGCTGCCGAAAGGATAAATATTTCCCCATCCATGGTAGCAATGCCGCGCTGAAGCAGGTGAAGGCATAATCGACCCTGCATGGCTGCTGCTGTTGGAGCCATAATTTTCTTGATATCCCTGGTAGGTGGCATAGTATCGTCAGACGGTTCATAATCAATCGGTCCAAGATAGAAATGAACTATAGTCCGACTATAGAGACGACCATTAACGTTGCGCTCTTTCAGAACTTTGTTCCCCTTCTCCCGAAGGTAATCAGCTCGCTGGCGAGCTCCTTTTTGTGGTTCACCACCCTGATAGAGCTTGCAAGCAGCGACACCAGCTGAACTTAAGAGTGGGTTAGCATTCCATGTCCCTGGATGGTCGACCCGGCGCTCATAGGGAGTCTCGGGGTTGAGTGCTTCCATAATATCAGCTCGACCCGCTACAGCACCAACGGGAAGTCCACCACCCACACACTTGCCGAGGGTAGTCAAATCTGGCTTGACGCCCACCAAAGACTGCCAGCCGCCCGGGGCATCCCGAAAGCCAGTGACCACCTCATCAAGAACCCAAACAGTACCATACTTATGCGCAAGGTCAGACAACGCTCGAACAAAGTCAGTGTCTATTGGGACCTGCCCATCCATATGGCCACCACCCCCTTCACTCAAGAGGACAGCATATTCTTTTTTGGCCAGCTCTTCTTCCAGCCTGTTAAGATTGTTAAAAGGAATAACATTCACCTGATCCGCGACAGCCCCAGCACAACCTCGCTGTGCCAATTCGTCAGCCCAACCATGATAATTCTCTCCAAATCTGAGCAGCTTCCGCCTGCCAGTAAAGGCTCGGCCCAGCCTTATCGCCATCATATTAGCTTCCTGCCCACAAGAACAAAACTCAACTCTTTCTGCCATAGGCAGCATGCTCTTTATCAGTTCAGCCCATTCCACCTCCAACTCATGGTTTTCACCATAATGAACTCCCTTGGCCATTTGCTTTTGCACTGCCTGCACTATTGCAGGGTGACTGTGACCCAGTATCAGAGTCCCGTGCCCCATCACAAAATCTATGTATTCGTTACCATCTACATCCCACTTTCGCGAGCCCTTAGCATGAGTAATGTAGGGCCTAAAAGGGTTAAGAATGCGTGACTGGTGGGTAGCACCATTAGCAGCAAAGACTTTTACTGCCCGTTCATGCAACTTCTGCGACCCTGGGTGAGTTCTCTTATATTCTTTGATTAAGTTCTCTCCAGTTAACATTTTATGCCTCCATATCTATAAATTTATTAACTTGTCCTATATATTGGCCCCTAGAGTTGAAACCACCGGTAAATCCCTCATAGTTACCAGCCCTGGCGGAGCCTGAACAACACGGTGAACGGAGTTGACAATCATGGCTGCAGTAGATATATCGCCATGAGTGCCTCCTTTAATAGTCACCTCCATATTTGGAACTCCTGTTATGTATACAGCATCATAAGACTGGGGAGCGCCCACAGATGCCTCGAACTCCAGAGTTATCAGCTCTTTCTCTGCCCTGATTCCTCTGCCTACTTGTCTAACACCAGCTATTTGTCCTGGTTCCACTGTTACGAAATTGGTCTTCACCCGAACTTTGGCAACTATAGGCTCAATGCTAGCTGTAATCTCGTCTAACTCCCAGCCTAAACCGCTAGCAATCATTCCTACAGATTCAGCCAGGCCAACATGCCTCAGAGTGCCTGCAGCTACTCGTTCCTTAAATTGTTCATCCGTACATCCCGCTCCTATCTTCTTTTGGAAAGGACCTCGGCGTGTAGAAGCATCTTGAATTCTGACCGCCCTGACCTGCTTAACCTCCTGGCATACTCCAGTCATAAATAGTGGCCAGACGTCCATAAGGAACCCAGGGTTCACCCCTGTACCCAGTACCGTGACATTGTTTGCCTTAGCCAGCTTATCAAGCTCAGCCGAGAGCTGCGGTTCCTCCCTGTATGGGTAAGACAGCTCTTCACAACTTGACACTACATTAACCCCAGCTTTTATACACTTTTCCAACTGCGGGTAAGCGACTTTCAAGGAAGAGACAGTGGTAAGAAAAACAACATCAGGCTTAGTCTGAGACAAAACAGCGTCAGCCTTGCCAGAAATAGTAACACCCAGTTTCTTACCGAGGCCCGCAACTTCAGCCAAATCGCGCCCTGCCATGCTCGGGTCAATATCAACAGCACCGACAATTTCAATATCAGACCTTTGCGCAGCAAACCTGGCTACACTACATCCAATAGGGCCACACCCATATTGTACTGCTCTAACTTTCATGACCATTTCAACCTACTACCTCCTTATCAAAATAGAAAACTAGTATTTGAATTTTAATCCATAACCAGTTAGCTCTTCTTTAGCCTTTTCATATAACTCTACATACCTTCTACTCGGTTTTAGAGTCTTTATATTATAGCAATCCTGATATCTCTTACCTTGAGGAGGATTATCAATATTGCTTTCGTACTTCGGTAAAAGTATATTTACTATCTCATTTGCTTTAGTTCTTTTCATTCCAATTGTCGCGTGAGCAACTTCTGCAGTCCATTTTGATATCATGGGACTAAGATGGTCTATAATAGCATTTTTAGCACCGCCAGGGGATTCCACACCGGCACTACCAGAAACTACAGCGCCAATCACGCAAGCAGCATTCTCATAAAACTCCACCTCAGTCTCAGGCCCCGCACCTATAATAGAAATATTAAGTATTGGAAAATGGCTATTCCTTGCTATTCCCTGGGTACTAGCATTTATTACCCACAAAGTCCCCCTATCCGTGCTGCAAGAAGTTCTAAGATGAATGGGGAAACTAGCTTGACAAGATCCACGGAATACGAGTATTGCCTGTATATGGTAAGCCACATTAGTTACTGCGGCCCCTTCCGGGCCACCGCAATACCCACCTAGCATAGGAGAGGCATCTACCACAATATGTCCACCCAGGCTGGTAACATAGGCAATCTCGTTCAACCTTTCATAATTAACTTTCATTTCAGCCATTGGCCCGATAAGCCAACCGTCCGAAGGCCTAAGCCCAAATTGACTGCCGGCAATCTTTCCTGCATCTGATGTTGCCGTAGCTATAGAATTCATCACAGCTAACCCGGGCCTTCCTGCCTTCTCAAGTGCCTCTCTTAATAAAACTACACTTTTGATACAGG
>CAZDXE010000026.1:0-17493 GCA_964509565.1 uncultured Dehalococcoidales bacterium
TTGATTATGGAAGAAGCCATGTAATCATTCCTCGAGATTTGGTTGAAGAGGCTTTGGCGGTGGATGTTATTGGCAAAGTTGGACCTGGTGGGCACTTTTTAGGTGAAAAACATACACTGGAACATTATAAAATGGAGACATGGCTACCAAAGATTAGTGATAAGGGTACTTTTGAAATGTGGCGAAGGATGGATTCATGTAGTAGATCGAGATAAAAGAGTTCTTTGGCAAGTATTGGATATAGATTGGCCTTCCGGAGGGTAATTTACTTGAATCCATAGTTCAAAAACTGTATAGTATGCCCTGGACACCGCATAACCTAAATTTGACTTATTTAATTTTGGTTGATAAAATATGCCGCGTGTTAAGTTCATTAGGAAAGGGTAGGAAAAAAATGAGGAAAGAGAAAACCTAGAATGAGAATGCACCAAATTGGCTTGCTTAGCTGGTTTAGGTTAAACATGAAAGGCTATGGTGATAAGGCGGGGTGGCTTTGAAAGGGTTTGCAGGTTTTGCAATTAAGAAAGTAGGGGCTGCCCTGATCACCATTTTTGCTATAGTGTGTGCGAATTTCGTGATCTTCCGCCTCGTGCCTGGCGATCCATTGCGTATGATGTTCAGGGATCCTCGAGTAAGCGCAGAGCAAATGCAGTTGGTTAGGGAGAGATTTGGGTTGGACAAGCCTTTGGGGGAGCAATTTCTTTGTTATCTTCGGGAGCTGGCTCATGGGAATCTGGGCATATCGTTTTGGCAAAAAAGACCTGCGCTGGATGTGGTTGCTGATAGAGTACCCCAAACATTGCTGTTAATTGTGACAGCTTTGACTATCGCTATTATCCTAGGTACGATTTTTGGGGCAATCGCTGGATCGAAAATGGGAACGAGATCTGATTCAGTTATACTTAGCATTGCGTTGTCATTGTATTCGATCCCAGCATTTTGCATGGGTATAATTCTTATGCTGATTTTTGCTTTTCAACTTTCAGTTTTTCCTCTTGGCGGAATAAGCACTGCTGCATCTGGATTTACAGGATTTGAATATTGGAAGGATGTGGCGTGGCACATGTTTCTTCCAGCACTTTGTGTAGTATTCTGGTATGGTGGGGAATATGTCTTGCTGACGCGGAGTGCCATGGTGGATGCATTGGGTCAGGATTATATAATTACAGCCAGAGCAAAGGGGCTAAAAGAATCCGCAATACTTAAGAATCATGCTCTGAGGAATGCCTTACTGCCTGTTATTACGATTACGGGAGTAAATCTAGCATTTGCAGTGGCTGGGATAATTGAGGTTGAGACGGTATTTTCTTGGCCTGGCGTAGGCAGACTTGTGTATGATGCAGTAATGAAGCGAGACTATCCTGTTCTGCAAGCTGTATTCATTGTGCTTGCTGTGGCAATTGTGTTTGCTAATTTGGCTGTCGATTTGATATATGGTTACATAGATCCGAGAATAAAGGTAGGGGGAGGGGAGTGAGATGACTAAGTTTCTTCATGGTCTGAGCAGTGTGAAGAGCTTTGTGGCGTTGTTGTGGACGAGCAAGATGGGGCGTTTTGGGTTGATTATATTTGCCGTATTTGCTGTGATAGCAATATTTGCACCATTTTTGCGTACAGTGGACCCAAATGCAACCGGTGGCTGTGAGAATATGCTAGTTCCACCTAATGCTCAGTTCTGGTTCGGAACCGATGATTTGGCAAGGGATATATGGAGTCAACTGCTATACGGTTCGAGAATTTCGTTGCTGGTAGGTTTTACGGCAGCAATTCTAGCAGTAGCAGTTGGCACTACGGTAGGTATAACAGCAGGCTTTTATGGCGGAAAAATCGGAGAACTGCTTATGAGATTCGTGGATTTTTTCATGATGCTTCCGCGCTTGCCGTTGATGATAATTTTGGCAGCTGTGTTAGGCCCAAGCATATGGAACATAATTTTTGTGGTGGCCATTGTAAGCTGGACTACAACTGCCAGGGTAGTTAGATCTCAGGTATTGTCTATTAAAGAAAGAGCTTTTGTTGAAGCGTCGAGGTGTATTGGAGCGAACGATTCCCTGTTAATGTTTGGGGAAATTTTCCCTAATGTGGTGCCTATAATTTTCGCTCAGGCTGTTTTGGTAGTTACTACAGCAATTTATTCTGAGGCGGTTTTGGCTTTTCTTGGATTGGGAGATCCTACAACTGTAAGCTGGGGAATGATGCTTCATTTCGCTTTCGAATCAGGGGTTATGTCTAGGACTCCAAATTGGATAGCGCCTCCAGTAGCAAGCATAGTTGTGTTGATACTAGGTTTTACTTTTTTGGGAACTGCTGTGAGCGATGTGTTGAAGCCCGGGTATAGAGAAATGAGAGGTTTGTGATCAGTTATGGCATTGCTTGAAGTCAGAAATTTGAAGATATATTATTTCACCAGGGCGGGTGCGGTAAAGGCTGTGGATGATATTGATCTTGACATGGAAGAGAATGAAACATTGGGTTTGATAGGTGAGTCAGGATGTGGTAAAACGACTGCGGTTTTCGCTTTTCTCAGGTTTGTTACACCGCCAGGGCGCATAGTTGGAGGGAAAATAGTTTTCGAGGGTAGGGATATTATTCCTTTGAGTGATGAGGAAATGAGACTTTTGAGAGGACAAGGCATTGCTATGGTTTTCCAGGGAGCTCAAAATGCTCTTAACCCCGTAATGACGGTGGGGAAACAGATAGCCGAAGTAATTCTGGAGCATGAAAGCGTAACGAAAGAAGAGGCTTGGGAAAGAGCTAAGGCACAACTGGAATTGGTAGGCATAGGTAGTGCGAGAGTTAAGAATTACCCGCATGAATTTAGCGGTGGGATGAAACAGAGAGTGATGGTTGCTATTGCTACTGCCTGTAACCCAAGACTCTTAATTATGGATGAACCTGTAACGGGCCTTGACGTAATTGTTCAAAGGCAATTATTGTTCCTTACGAATAGTTTGAGAGAAAAAATGCGACTTCCCATAATATTCATCACCCATGATCTCTCTGTTATAGCTGAAACTTGCGATAAAGTTGCCGTTATGTACGCGGGTAAGATTGTGGAGCAAGCAAGCGCTGTTTCTTTATACAAGGATCCTCTACATCCTTACACCAAGGGGCTTATAGGATCTTATCCCAGCGTAAGAGGAGAGAAGAAGGAGTTAAAGAGCATTCCCGGTGCCCCTCCGAGGCTTATCGACCCCCCAAAGGGGTGCAGATTTTCACCACGCTGCCCGTATGCTATGGATATTTGCAGGACAGAGGAACCGAAATTGAAAAATATGGGCGATAACCGCGTGGTAGCGTGCCATCTAATTAAATAAGGTGTGTTTATATGGAAAAAGGTGAAGCACTACGAGTAGAGAATCTAAAGAAGTATTTCGTTGTAAGGAAAGGCTTGTTTAGCCTCTTGTCTTCGAGGAAGACAGAGTATGTCCGTGCGGTTGATGATGTTAGTTTTAGTGTGGCTAAAGGTGAGAGCGTGGGCTTTGTTGGAGAAAGTGGTTGTGGTAAAACGACTATGGGCAGGGCAATACTCAGATTGGTTGAACCTACTAGTGGCAAAGTATATTGCGATGGCATTGATGTAATCTCTCTTGATAAGAAGCAATTAAAAAGCCAGCGGCGCAGGATGCAAATGATATTTCAAGATCCGCATGGCTCTCTTAATCCAAGAAGGAAGGTTAGCGAAATTATAAGACAATCAATTACGATTCATAAGTTGGCTGATACTAAGGCTGAGGAAGATGTTATGATAAAGGATACATTGGAAGAAGTGGGGTTAGAGCCGGCCGAGGAATTCGGGGATAGATACCCTATTTTGCTTAGTGGTGGTCAACGTCAAAGAGTTGGCGTGGCCAGGGTCTTAGTTCTCCGGCCGAAGTTTGTGGTCGCGGATGAGCCAATTTCGATGCTTGATGTTTCCGTCAGGATAGGCGTTTTGGAATTATTATTAAGAATAAGAGATGAGTTTGGCATCTCTATTGTTTATATAACTCACGACTTAGCAACTGCACGGTATATTTGTGACAGGATTGCTATCATGTACTTGGGGAAGATTGTAGAGATTGCCCCAACAGAGGTTATTTACAGTAATCCAATACACCCTTACACACGAGCGTTAATCCTCGCTGTGCCAGTGCCTGATCCTACAGTAAAAATAAAGGAACTTCCTATCAAGGGTTATGTACCGGTAAGTGTGACAGATGCTTTCTCTAACTGCAGGTTCTATCCACGGTGCCTGTACGCTGTGGAAAAATGTGCTAAAGAAGAACCACCGCTTGTTGAAGTGGAGCCTGGGCATTATGTTGCTTGTTTTAGAGCAGAAGAACGAGGCTTAACAGATCAGAAAGCCTGAATCCCAATTGGTAGTTGTGGTTTGGAAATTATAGCAAAGTTATCCTTGCTAATCAGAGCCAGTTAAAATATCTTTCGTTATAAAAGGTCTTCCGCGCTTCCTATGTCAACCCAGGGTTCAGTAAAAGCATAGGCATGGACTTCCTCTTGATCTACAAGGTAAGCAATGAGGCTGCCCAAGTTATCCCGTTTACCTTGTTGACAATATTGATGGATGTAATGGAATATCCTTTGAGGGAAAATATAGCAGGCAGTGGCAATAAGGCTTGATTCAGGCTTGCTGGGCTTTTCTTGAAATTTTACTATCCTATGCTTATCCAGTTGCACTACACCAAATTGTGTGGCCTTGTTTTTATCACCTATGTCATAGACAGCTACTAGAGTGTGTTTGCCATCATATCTGGCTATGAATTGAGCCAGGTTAAACTCAAAATAATTATCTCCGGCAATGACTAGAAGGTCTTCATTTATTGACTTGTCTTCAATCCAAAAATTGAGTGAGCCTACAGCACCTAGTTTTTGTTGCTCGGTTGAAATTTCTTCTACCAGTATTTCTACCTCTCTGTTTAATCCCCGCTGCCATTGATGGAAGTCAGACTCGAATTTTTTGTTGGTGTTAACCATGATGCTTATATTCTGGGGCACTGCGGATACGACATAATCTATTATTGGCTTTCCCTTGTATTCCAGCAGAGCTTTTGCCTTATTAAGGGTTAAGGGATATAGTCTGGTGGCAAAACCACCAGCCAAAATTAAACATTTCATTGGCTATACTCAAATATTTTTACTGCTGCTATGCCATGCCATTTTTGTGATGAGGTGTAAACTAGCTTGTAATACATCATTTTCTCCAGTGGCACAGGGCTGGTAAACTGGTCGGTGCCTACTATTCTATAATTTCCTGATTCTTGCTTTGAGATGTAAATTTCAGCTTCTTCATAACTGGAAAAGAAGCTTGAGCTCATGATTTTCCTGTAACTTACTCCTTCTTGGTCCAAATTCTCTTTATAGGAGATTACTAGGGTGGTGTCCTTAGGCTCTACAGCCTGTCCGTCAAAATTGTATAGTCTGATAACTGTGGAGCGATAATAAGTGGGGTAAAAGAGGATTACAGGTTCCAGTTTCCCGTCCTCCGTTTGCCTGTAATAGGTTCCAAAAAACTCATTTTCGCTGCTGCCAGCCCATCTTGGCATGGCATAGAATTTCGTGGTGGACATTGCATGGTCAATTATGATGTACCGTGAGCGCATTTTGTCTGCTATTTGATTGGCGGAAGTTTCATCTTGGGCGGTGAAAAAACGAGCTGCTTCAGCAGCGTTAACCTGGCCGGCAGCGGAGGAATTCGGTATGCGATGTGAAATGCGGATTATCCAGTGACTATAATCCCACCAGGACATTACAGCATATGCAGATTCAGGATATTTGTAGTGTTCTTCTGGTGGGGGTGCTTTATACAATTCGTAATAGGAATTTGGATTTTGAAATGGCTCAGGAGTGTTTCCTTTTAACCACATGAGTGAACTGTACCAGCTCTCGTCAATGATATTCTGCTGGCGGGCAAGAGGCTGTGTCAATTTAACAGGAAGGCCACAAACTTTTGTGTAAGGCTTAATACCAGGAAGTCCTATATTGGGGAAGATAATCAGAAAAAAGATAGCTGCTCCAGCCCCAATTACCTTTACCCACGTGGCTCTAGGTTGTAGAAAAGTTCTTTGTCTTGTTTGCGTCTTTTTCTTTTTTCCCCTCTTTACTGTATATGGCTCCAGCGTTTGTTCATGTCTTGTTAGCAACTTTTCTAAGCCGGCGGAATCCAAAATTCTCCATGAGAAATATCCCGTGAGCAGAGAGGCATTTATGGCGTAGTAGTAACTGAAGCGGCGTTGTCCCAGGACGGTTAGCAGCATTATTATGCTCCAAATCAAGAAGAACGTCTTATCAGCACTTTCCGCCTTGATATCATGGTAAATGAGCCAGCCAAATGAGATAAAAGAGATGAAAAAGGTGGTTGTGAAATTAAGCCATGCTATTTGCAATGTGAAGTGGCCAAAAGGGAAGAGAAGGGGATGTACCTCAAGAATGGTTAAGCTTGCGCCACTGGGGGCGAAGATGCCAAATTTGCTGAACATTGAGTGGAGCAGAGAGGGATTGATAGCATGGAAAAGAGCTAGACTGATACCAGCTAGCCCAAATATTACGGGAATGTAATAAATGGGCTTGATGGTTCTATTTGACATAAAGTTCGCAATGCTACTTAGTATCAGTGGGGCTGCTATAGCAATCAACAGAGATATGTTGTTGCTGGTGTCTAATCCGCCTTTGTTCAAGCAGGGGGATGAGATTATAAAAGCAATAAGGAAAGATGAAGTGCCAATGATACACAGGTAGTCAGTTGATTTACGTCTAAGGTGATCTACGATGAATTGAATTAGCAGCCAAACAGATATAGTGAATACAAACAGTAGCCCGCCAATCCAAGTAAGGAGATAAATGCCTAAGAAAATGCCAGCTAGCGAAGCATATGAGAGGGGCTTAGTTATAACTGCCCAATTTTTGTTTAGCAGGTGACTGAAGGATAGATTTCTTTCTCTGGCTTTCTTACACGCTAATATCAAAAAGAGCATGGCTACTGTAGTAAGTAGACTTTCTGCCACATGATGGTCGGTAAAGCCAAGCATAGAGCGGTTTAAAAATTCACCTGGTAAAATAGCAATCAGCGCGGCCGCAATTATGCCTACCCAGCGATTAAACAGCTCCTTGCCAATGAAATAGACTGGAATAATTGTTATGGTGGCCAGAATAGGGGGGATATAGGCGCCGACAATGTCTATCGTGTGTTGAGATGGCGAGCCCAAACCAATAAGCCAGCTAAGGCTAGCAATAAACCAATCGAAGAAAGGGGGCCAGGATACCATGGCACCATAGGGGTAAAAAATATAGGGGTCAAAGGAAATGCGGTGAGGGAAATGGTGAAGCAAGTTATCCACCAATCTCATATGATACCAAGCATCTGTTCCTCTGAACCATACCGTCCCGTTGACAAAGACATGTTCATAAGGTAGAGCTATTCGTATGTACAACGAGATAATGCAGATGATAAGCAGGCTTATACCAACTATGCCTGCCGTGGGAAACCTTAATTTTTGGTTCAATTTCACATTCATTTAGAGCTAAACCGTGTATTGAAATGAGAACTCAAAGCGTCTTGTTCATAAAGCAAGCGCTCTATGCTTTCTCTGCCGTGTTTGCACGAATCCGATTTGACATACCAAGGCTTTGGAACGAGGCAAATGTCTGCTTGAATTCAATTCCGCCCATTTTTGTTTTTCTGACGCTCGATATTTATATGATTCTAAATTAGAGATAAGGTGAAGCCTGCTTACTTTTCCCTTGAGTAAAATTCTAGTGGCAGAAACTACAGATGTCAACTATCGTAGCGATTTCCCCTTTATTTGATACGTTAGGATGAAATAGCATGCACTTGGAGTAGCTAAGCTATACAGGTCGATATGATAAGCAGTGGTTAGCTTAAGAAGTGAGTTGCTGTAGTGTTTAAAGGGTGGGGAGGTATTGCTTTACCTCATAGTCAGTTACTTGGTTGCAATAGCGTTCCCATTCTATTTTTTTATTCTCGATAAAAGTATTAAATAGATGTTGTCCTAAAGTCCTTTTCATTAATTCACTGCTCTCAGTAAATTTTATAGCTTCAGATAAGCTTCTTGGGAGCGTACCTATGCCACTTTCCTGTCGCTCCTGTTCAGTCATTTTGAAAACGTTTCTTTCAAGAGGTGGAGGTGGCTCATATCCTTTCTCTATTCCGTCTAGGCCAGCAGCCAGTATAACGCTAAAAGCTAAGTACGGGTTACAAGCTGGGTCGGGGGATCTGAATTCAATTCTAGTGGTCTCTTCGTTTCCTGGTTGATATTCGGGTATCCTGATTAAATCAGCTCGGTTTCTCTGTGCCCAAGTAATATATACAGGCGCCTCGTAGTTTGGAAGGAGGCGTTTATAAGAGTTCACCCATTGGTTAGTAACAGAAGTAATTTCTGGTGCGTGTTTTAACAATCCTGCAACAAAATGTTTGGCTATCTTAGATAGATGGTGCTGGTCCTTTTCATCAAAGAAGATGTTTCTATTACCTTTGGACAGTGACATGTTGACATGCATTCCACTTCCATTTACTCTGGATACGGGCTTTGGCATAAAAGTGGCATACACACCATGTTTTTGGGCCACTTGCTTGACTACCAATCGGTAGGTCATTACATTATCTGCCATAGTCAGGGCGTCGGTGTAACGTAAATCTATCTCATGTTGACTGGGGGCGCCTTCGTGATGGCTACATTCTACTTTAATGCCCATTTGCTCCAGGATAAAGATTGTCTCTCGTCTTAGGTCTGTAGCTATATCAGGAGGGGTTAGATCAAAGTACCCACCCTGATCTAAAAATTGTGTTGTCTCTGAATTTTGAAAGTAAAAATATTCTAGTTCGGGGCCAACATAAAAGGTATATCCCATATCCATAGCTTTTTCCAGATTCTTTTTAAGTATGTATCTAGGATCACCTTTAAATGGTTGTCCTCCAGGCCAGTAAACATCGCAAAACATCCTGGCCACATTCTGATGTTCTTTTGAGCGCCATGGGAGGATTTGGAAGGTAGCAGGGTCAGGTAAAACTATCATATCACTCTCATCAATACGTGCGAAACCTTGAATAGAGGAGCCATCAAACCCACTTCCTGATTCCAAAGCTCTCTCCAACTCTTCAAAGGTGATAGTAAAACCCTTTAAGAATCCCAGGATATCAGTAAACCACAATCTTATAAATCTAGTGTCTTGTTCCCTGGCTATCTTGAGAACGTGGCGGTTTGCCTCAACGTGATCTTTGCTGGTCATTATCTCTCCTTCCGCATAGCGATTAGCAGTTATCAAACCACAAATGTGAGTTGGAGTCAACTGGGTAAACAGCACTCTTGTAATTTGGGGTAGTTTCAATGGCGAACGTAGTCAATATGACCATCTCCTGTGTGGTTTTCTGTCTCATTGTTCTCAACAGCCTCTTTTTAATCCTTTACCTTCTTATGGGGATTCCTCTTTTAGCTAAGTAATCCTTTGCCTGACGAATTGAGTAAGTTCGGTAATGAAAGATACTGGCAGCAAGGACAGCGTCAGCTTTGCCTGTGGACAAAGCCTCGTAAAGGTGTTCCAGATTACCAGCACCACCGCTGGCAATTATAGGAACTGATACTGCCTCGCTAGTGGCATGGGTCAATTCTAAATCATATCCTGTCTGTTGGCCGTCAGCATCCCAACTGGTAATCAGCAATTCTCCAGCTCCGAGAGTAACAGCGCGTTTAGCCCACTCAAGAACATCAATACCTGTTGTCTTTCGTCCACCACAAATGGAAACTTCCCATTTTGGTTTATCTTCTTTATTATTTGTTCTCCTGGCGTCAATAGCTACTACGATGCACTGAGAGCCAAATTTACGTGCTCCTTGAGTGATGAGATCAGGATTGAGCACCGCAGCGGTATTGATAGCTATCTTATCTGCACCTGCTTCCAGGATATGTCGCATATCACTAATGGTACGTAGTCCACCGCCAACGGTGAGTGGAATGAAAACTTGTTCTGACACACGTTTAACCACATCTGTCATAGTGTTGCGTCCTTCAGGGGTAGCTCCGATATCTAGGAAAACGAGTTCATCAGCTCTCTCTTGATAATAAAATGCTGCAAGCTCAACAGGATCGCCGGCATCGCTTAAGTGAGTAAAACTCAAGCCTTTAACTACTCGTCCTTGAGTGACGTCTAGGCAGGGAATAATCCTTTTGGTTAACATTATTCTTTCACAAGAGAAAACATTTGCCTAACTCGCTCATTTTTCATCTTTCATCAAGTATAAGTTTATCGTGAAACGATATCCAGGAAATAAGCATGAAACCTGAGATCCGAGCTTAATTCGGGGTGAAAAGCTGAAACCAGTAAATTCCCTTGTCTGGCAGCAACAGGAGAGCCGTTTGGGAGTCTAGCCAGTATTTCTACTGTGGAGTTGGTCTCCTCGATAATAGGTGCTCGGATAAATATGGCAGGGAATGGAATCTTGCCTAAAACTGGTATTGGTAGAAGCGCCTCAAAACTGTCTATTTGTCTGCCAAAGGCATTACGTTTCACTTTTATATCCATGGCTCCAATGGTCTCTATTTTTGAATCAGAGATATTTCTTGCCAGCAAAATCAGCCCAGCGCAAGTTCCAAACATTGGGAAGCCATTTTGAGCTAGCTTTTTAAGTATCTTCATCAGATCATAATTTATTGCCAGTTGACTAATGGTAGTAGATTCTCCTCCGGGGATGATAAGTCCATCTACATCTTCAAGGTCTTGAGGTAAACGTATGGCTAATGTTTCTACCCCCAACTTTTGTAAACTGGCAGCATGTTCAGCAAAAGCACCCTGTAAAGAAAGGATTCCGATCTTTGTCATGAAATTTACCTTTGTTGCCCCATAACAGGATAGCTAGTTATCGACATATATTATTTCTCACCTAGTGCCTTCTTCAGGAAATTGGAATACAGCTTCAAGCCAAGGGCGCCGCTTTTCTCGGGGTGAAACTGGGTTGCTATTAAATTATCTTTAATTATTACACTGCATATTGGGATACCATATTCTGTCGTGCCTGCTACAACTGATGCATCGTCAGGCTTGGCGTAGTAACTGTGGACGAAGTAAAAATTTGCTTCATTGGGTATGCCGTCGAAGATCGGATGAGTAACTATCTGTTTTACTTGATTCCAACCCATGTGGGGAACCTTAAGCCCTGAGGGTAGTTTTTTCACAATTCCAGGAATCACTCCCAGACATTCATGCTGACCTCGCTCTTCGGTTCTTGAGAGCAGGACTTGCAAGCCAACGCAGATAGCGAGAAATGGGCGCTTCTCATGAATGAATTGACAGATGATCTTAGATAACCCCAATCTCTCCAGGCTGTCCATTGTATCCCCTGCGTCACCAACCCCAGGTAGAATAGTTGCTGTAGAGGCAAGTATGTCCTTGGCATTGTTTGTTACCTTTGGATGGTAACCAAGCTTTGTGATAGCGTTAAACACACTGCGCAAATTTCCCCCACCGTAGTCAATTATAATAATTCCTTCACTATTCATAAGGATTGAGCCCACTTTACAGCGTTTACAAAAATTTGGAAACCATTCTTGTATTTCTTAATTTCCTGCCTTGTCCATTGTGGTAGCTGTGTGTTTTTAATGCACCGTTCGGGATGTGGCATCAGAGCAAAAATGTGTCCTGATGCGTCACAAATGCCAGCAATATCCGCTACTGAACCGTTGGGATTGTAAGGATATCCAGCTTTGTTGCTGCCACTCTCATCGGTGTAATGCAGCACTACATTTAATTGAGGCAATGTTTCGGCGTCAGCTATGACTTTACCTTCAGCATGTGCTACAGGGAGATACATATGATCCATATCCTTGGTGAATACGCAGGGGCTTTTCTTGT
The DNA here is from genome assembly GCA_964509565.1 of uncultured Dehalococcoidales bacterium. Classification (GTDB taxonomy): domain Bacteria; phylum Chloroflexota; class Dehalococcoidia; order GIF9; family AB-539-J10; genus JAGMDB01. The sequence continues at coordinate 11,860 of CAZDXE010000026.1, forward strand.
TTATAGCTAAATGTACCCATCGACATTCAAACCTACCTGAATCATTCGTCATCAGGGTCAATAATTGTTGCTTAGCTCCTGGTAATCCGGGTAAAATGCCAGCCTTTACGAGTACCTGAAAGCCATTGCAAATCCCTAGAATTAACCCTCCGCTCTCAATAAATCTTGCTATGTCTTCACCGAGCTTTAGCCGAAGTTCATTAGCTAATACTTTTCCTGCAGATATATCGTCGCCGTAGGTGAATCCACCTGGGATAACCATTATTTGGTAATCGGAGAGCCGTTGTTCATGACGAATCAATTCGCTAATATGAATCGAAGAAGTTATTGCCCCAGCTTGCTGAAAGGCAAAGGCACTTTCAGCATCACAATTTGTCCCGGGCGCACGTAGTATCAATGTTTTTACTTTACTCATTGGTTCTTACCAGCGTAGTGGTTTTTGCCAAGCCTCTTTTAACTGGCTCAGAGATTTGCTAACAATTTTCCTGCCACTCACTCCGTGTATATCCAGCGTTTCAGAGTTGGAAACTTGGCCAACAATGGCCAAGCTAACAGTGCTCATTGTCTTTTCAAATTCATCCTTGTTCTCTGGTGCTACTTCAACCAGGAAACGGCCATTTGATTCCGAAAAAAGTATGAAGTCATCTCTCTCTATGGGCTCACCAAGTGATATATGTCCTAGATGTACTGTAGCACCTAAGCCTCCGGCGAAGGCCATTTCCGCAACGGCAGTGCCGAAGCCGCCCTCGCTCAAGTCGTGGCAGGCTTTAACTAAACCTTTCTTGATGGCTAAACTCAACTTATCCATTAGCTCCTTACCCTGTCGTGGGTTTACTTTAGGTACATTATTACCTGTAAAGCCATGCATCCTAAAATATTCTGTTCCCCCAAGTTCGTTCCATGTGTTGCCAATAATGTATATCAGGTCATCTGCTTTCTTGAAATCCATTGATATTGCTCGATTCACATCTTCTATAACGCCAACAGCCGAGATAAGCAGGGTATGAGGAATGGAGATAGTTTCTCCTTCGAATTCGAACTCGTTATTGAGGCTATCCTTGCCTGAGATAAATGGAGTACCGTATATTGTAGCTATATCATAGCAAGCTTGAGCTGCACGAACCAAAGCGCCAAGTGTGTCAGGTTGATTGGTATTACCCCAGCTGAAATTATCCAGCAAGGCTACTCTTTTTAAATCACCGCCAACGGCTACGATTTGCCTTAACGCTTCATCGATATTGGATGCTGCCATCCAATAGGGGTCTATCTCTCCATATTTGTGGTTTATACCATTAGATACGATTACGCCCATTGATGAATCCAGGAGGGGTCTGATAATAGCAGCATCGCTTGGGCCATCGTTGTTGCTGCCTACTAGTGGTTTAAGTACGCTAGTTCCTTGCACTTCGTGGTCATATTGGCGTATTACCCATTCCTTGCTACATATATTCCATGTCCCAAGCATTTGAAGTAAAGCTTCGTTCAAATCCTGCGGTTGAGCAAAATTAGGTTCAGCAAATTGTGGCTGTTTCCATATGGCTTTTCTCTCTACCCGTGGCCGACCTCTGTGCAGAAATTCCATGCTCAAGTCGCAGACCAGATTATCCTGATAAAAAAGCTGAAGCCTTCTATCGTTGCTAAATTCGCCGATCACTGTTGTCTCGACGCCTTCAGAGATAAAAAGAGCCAACAATTTCTCAATGTGCTTTGGTGGGACAGCTAACACCATCCGTTCTTGAGATTCAGATATCCATATCTCAGAATAGGACAAACCAGAATATTTCAGAGGAACCCTATCCAGGTAAATATGTGCTCCGGTTTTGGCAGCCATCTCACCTACTGCTGACGAAAGCCCGCCTCCACCACAGTCAGTTATTCTGGAATATAATCCACGGTCTCTGGCTTGCAGGATGACATCGATAAGTTTCTTTTCCACAATAGGATTGCCAATCTGGACCGAGCTATAGGAAGCTGTGCTTGATTTCTCGGTAAGCTGCTCTGATGCAAAAGTCACGCCATGTATTCCATCGCGCCCAGTTTTGCCTCCGGCTAATACTACCAAATCGCCAGGTCTTTGTTGCCCTATCTTCGACAGATTTTTAGGCAATAGCCCCAATGTTCCACAGAAGACAAGTGGGTTAGCCACATATCGTTCATCAAATAGTATGGCGCCGTTAACTGTGGGGATTCCAAGGCGGTTGCCGTAGTCAGCTACTCCAGACCGAACACCTTTGAAAATACGACGTGGGTGTAATACACCTCGTGGTAATCTGTCATAGGGGAAATCAGGTGGGCCAAAACAAAAGACATCAGTGTTTAAGATTGGTTTGGCTCCTAATCCCGTGCCCAGTGCATCGCGAACAACGCCGCCTACTCCGGTCGAAGCTCCTCCATAGGGCTCAACTGCTGATGGGTGATTGTGAGTCTCAACCTTAAAACAAAGAGCCCAGTGGCCATCGAAATCAATTACGCCAGCGTTATCTTCAAAAACAGAGAGGCACCAGGGTTTGTTTAGTTCTTTAGTTACTTTCATGATAGTGTTTTTTAGCAAATTATCTATAGTTATGTCACCAAACTTAATTTTGTCCTTGAATGTTTTATGAACGCAGTGCTCAGACCAAGTTTGAGCTAATGTTTCAAGCTCAGCATCGGTAGGGTTGCGCTGCTGTTTGTGAAAATAAGTGACGATTGTTTGAAATTCGTTATTTGTAAATCCGAATTGTCGTCCGATTTTCATAAGCTCATCTTTATTTGCTCCCAAAATATCCATATGTTTAAGCTTGAATATATACTGAGGATTTTCAGGGAACGCCCTCGGTTCGGATTTAACTATGTGCTGTATAATTGGATTCACTAGTAATCTATTGCTTATTGTCTCTAGCTGATACTCATTTAGCTGTCCTTCAATGAGGTAACGTTTTGCTGTTTTAATTGCCCTGATGCCAGTCACGCCCAAATCCAGCGCTGCTTTCATAGAAGTCTCTTCTACAGGATCAGTGACGCCAGCATTGCAAGCTACCTCAACAATATGATGGGTAGTGTCGAGCTTGTTTTCGTTCTCAGAAGTTGATTTACATCGCATCTCCTGAATTACGGGGTCAACTAGAAGGCTTCGACAGATCAAATCCAGCTCATCAAGTTTTAAATCTGTATCCAGCCAGTATATATCCACCACACGAATATTGGAGACTGTTGTTATGCCCAGGTCGTATATGTCCTTGGCCAAACTAAGCCCTCTAACATCAGGCAGGTTATTCTTTAACCAAACTTCTATTTTATATATCAAAACAGGTCCTCTTGAGCCAAGCTATAGGTAGCTATAACTTATGCTATCTTTACCTCCGTACTATAAGCTACCATTTCAGCAGCTCCAGACATTACCATTGAAGTTACGAATCTAGCACCCACTATGGCAGTAGCAACAGTGGCAATCTTGACAGGTAAGAGCAATGATGGCAGGGCATATCGAAAAAACCTGTATAACCCCCAACATGCTAAAATCCCCAGGCCAATTCCCAGTAGAATGCCACCTATTTTGTGCATTTTATTTTCTTTACTTAATACATTAATTGTTTAATCTCTGAATCGGTTGGTGATAGGTAATCTTCTGTCCTTGCCGAAGCCCCTTGGAGTTATCTTTATCCCTGGGGGAGATTGGCGACGTTTGTATTCACTCCTGTCTACTAGCTGGGCCACTTTTGTGACTATCTCGCGATCAAAGCCATTAGCTACGATTTGATTAATTGATAAATCATCTTCCACATATGCTTTCAAAATGGAATCCAGTGATTCATATGGTGGTAATGTATCTGTGTCTTTTTGGTCAGGTTTTAATTCAGCTGAGGGCGCTTTGTTTAAAATGCTGTGGGGGATCACTTCTTTACCTGCTTGACAATTTTTATAATTAGCCAATTCAAAAACCATTGTCTTAAATACGTCCTTGATTGGAGCAAATCCTCCAGCCATATCCCCATATAGGGTAGCATAGCCTGTGGCTGTCTCGCTTTTGTTGCTGCAACTGAGTACCAGCCAGCCAAATTTATTGGATAGAGCAAAGAGAATATTGCCCCTGATCCTTGCTTGCAGGTTTTCCTCAGTCACATCTGGTTGAATGTTGTTAAAAGGCTTTGCCAGCGTTTCCAGATAGGAAATAAATGCTTTCTCAATAGATATAACACTGAATTCTATTCCCAAATTCTTAGCCAGTAATTCAGCGTCTAATTTACTGGCTGGAGATGAATAGCGAGAAGGCATAGAAACACCTATAATGTTTGCAGCCCCCAATGCATCCACTGCTATGGTGGCTACTAAACTTGAATCAATGCCTCCAGACAAACCGACTACTACTTTCTTGAAGTCATTTTTGTTTACATAATCCCTAATGCCAATGGTGAGTGCTTGGTATATTTCAGCGACGCCGTCCAGTTTTTCAACTTGTCTTGATGGCAACAGTGGCTTGTCAATTGTAGAAAGGTGGCTTGATACTTCTATTTTACTAACTTGTCTCAGTTCTCTTTTAACCAAGTGTGGTTCTTTTCTATGTTGGGGCCGATGTAGTTGTGTTCGAAGTGCAAGGTCCATATTAAAATCAACCACTATAAAATCTTCCTCAAACTGCTTCCCTTGGGCAATAAGCTCCCCTTTTTCATTGATTATCAAACTATTTCCATCGAAAACTAACTCATCCTGCCCACCAATCAAATTGTTGCAGGCGACGATAGCTGCATTATCAATTGCTCTGGTAGCCAACATTCTTTCCCTGGTGTGTTTTTTCCCGGCATGGTATGGAGAAGCGCTTATATTAATTAATAATTTAGCTCCGGCGTGAGCCTGTATTGAAGCTGGTCCGCCTTCGTGCCATATATCTTCGCAAATGGTTATACCTGTATCAATATTATGAATGGTGAAGATGGGGCATTGGGTTCCGGGTTGGAAATATCTGTTTTCGTCGAAGACTCCATAATTGGGCAGGTAAATTTTACGGTAAACGCCAGTTAATTTATTGTTGTAGATTACCGCTGCTGCGTTATATGTGTCACTATCACTATCTACGAAACCTACTACTACCGCTATTTCTGAAGAATGTCTTATTATTTTCTCCAGATGTTCTTGGTTTTGCTTAATAAACTGAGGCTTCAGAAGCAAATCCTCTGGAGGATAACCTGTTATGGCTAATTCAGGGAAAACGAGTAGGTCAACACCAAGTGACTTTGCTTTATCAATAAATCGTATTATCTTGCTTGTGTTACCACTCAGGTCACCTACGGTGGTGTTAATCTGCGCCAATCCTAATCTTAAGATACTCAATTTATTCAATTACCAAATATTTTTGATTTTGCATAAATTATATCACTTCATCTTATGCATTAATGAGTTTAACCTAGCTTTGTTTACTGAATTACTTAGCAAATCTTTCTGAAAATTAAGCTGTTTCTCTTGTATCATGTATTCTTTGTGTCTGTGCTCATCATCTATTTGAACCGTGTCATATATTGTGGCGAGCTAGGGATCGATAAAATGATGAGTGGGGGGGGATGTTGCTCTCACTTTTGTTATTGTTTGGTCTATAATTTGTATTAAAGAGCGGGTGAAGGGATTCGAACCCTCGACGTCTTGCTTGGGAAGCAAGCACTC
>CAZDXE010000027.1:0-16820 GCA_964509565.1 uncultured Dehalococcoidales bacterium
TGCTTAGAAGGCAGCCGCTCTGTCCAGCTGAGCTACAGGGACCCCTGAATTAAGTGTAACATGACAAGCAGTGCTTAGCCACAATATACAGGTTTGCGCCCTCTTGTTACGATTCACTTCCCTGCCGCTTGGCCAGAAGAATTCCCCACATCCACTCCTCTGGAGTCAGTAACATAAAATCCCGGGCCTTTAAACAAAATAGGAACTGGAGAAAAAAGACGACGAGCAGCCGCATGACATGCAGGGCAAGCCATCGTTGGATTATCGCTAAACTCTTGTCTGACTTCGAATCGCAATTTGCAATTTAGACACTGATATTCATAGATGGGCATTTTAATTCCTTCCCAATATATTATTCTGCAGGTGGGGCCGTTTCTTCATCTAGCAATTGTGCTGCAGGCAAAATAACTTCTTCACCTGGCGTCTGCTCTGCAGACAGATCAATTTGCTCACTTATCGTCTCATGCTCTTCTTTCTGCTCTTCCTCCTGGTTTTTCACCTCTTCTTCCTCTTTATTCGCTATAAACTCACCATTCAAATCGATAATACCTATTTCGAATATTGGCTGGTGGGCTTGCGCTATGTGTTTTTCCCAACAATAAGCATGAACAAAAACCCCGCAGGAGCAATGGAAAATGGCTCTACTGCAAAGCACTGGGTTTCCACAAACAGCACAATTCATTTTTTACTCGTATAATTGGCACTCAAATTCCGAGAGTGCTAATTATATTTGAATGAAGAAATTTTTTCAAGGCCGTGTGCAATATTGCACTGTTGACAATTTACCCACTTTGCCATTAACATAGAGCAATTCTAATAAGCACAAATGAAAGTTTGCTAAGTTACATTACCGCAGAACTTGCTCTTCGCTCACTCTCACTCTAGATACTGCGGAAAGCCAGGCAAGCTTCACTAAAGAAAGTAATAAACCTTCTATTGGAGCTTGGCTATTAGAAATGAAAAATGCAAAAAAAACTGTCAGAGATATAAACGTTGAGGGGAAAAGAGTACTGGTTAGAGTTGACTTTAACGTTCCCCAGGATATAAATACAGGTGCCATTAGCGATGATAGTCGTATCCGCGCCTCATTACCCACCATAAAGTACCTCATTGAGCATAAAGCCAGGGTAATCCTCTGCACCCACATGGGACGCCCGCACGGCAAAATAGTTGAGAAGTTGCGGATAACACAAGTAGCTAAATGCCTATCACATCTTATAGGTTTACCTGTAAATATATCGCTTGATTGTGTAGGGCAAGAAGTGGAAAACGAGGTGAAAACTCTAAAGGAAGGCAATATCCTGTTTTTAGAAAACCTGCGCTTTCACCCTGAAGAGGAAGCAAATGACTCTCATTTTGCCCAGAGATTAGCTCGGCTAGCCGACGTCTATGTTAATGACGCCTTTGGTACTGCTCATAGAACTCACGCATCTACTGTAAGTATAGCCAAATATCTGCCGGCAGTAGCCGGTTTTCTAATGGAAGCGGAATTAGACGCCATGAATAAGCTTCTGTCTTCCCCTGCACACCCGTTTGCTTGTCTTATAGGCGGTGCTAAGGTAAGCGACAAGATAGCCATGATACAAAATATGTTAAAAAGGATTGATACCTTGCTTATCGGCGGCGGCATGGCAGCCACCTTTCTAAGAACACAAGGATATGAAACCGGACGTTCGCTGGTAGAAAAAGATAAACTGAATCTTGCGAAAGAACTGCTTGAGGAAGCTAAAGAATGGAACATAGCACTTCTGTTACCAATTGATATAGTTGTAGCCAATGAGATTAAAGCCAATGCTTCAATTAAAGTAGTATCCTTAACCGATATAGCAGCTAACGACTACCTTGTGGATATTGGCCCTGAGACCATTGAGTTTTTCTCCAACGAGCTAAGAAAATGCCATACTATTATGTGGAATGGACCTATGGGAATTTATGAGATACTTCAATTTGCGCAGGGAACCAGGTCACTAGCCAAAATTCTTTCCACCAGCAACGCCACTACCATTATCGGTGGTGGCTCCAGCGCTGAGGTAGTTCATGAAATGGGATTAACTGATAAAATGACTCATGTTTCTACCGGGGGCGGTGCTAGCTTGAGATTCCTGGAAGGCCTACCATTACCTGGAGTAGAAGCTCTACTAAATAAGATATGACGGAGGTTCTGAAATGCGTATCCCCTTAATCGCTGGTAATTGGAAAATGAACACCACTGTTGCTGAAGCTGAGGATCTTGTCCGCAGCATTCTAGACAGGCTGGATAAAATAGAGGGAGTGGAAAAAGTGCTTTGCCCTCCGTTCATTTCTCTATTTACAGTGAGCGAACTACTGAAGGGCTCATCTATAAAACTCGGAGCTCAAAACATGTATTTTGAAACGAAAGGAGCATATACAGGTGAAATATCTCCATTAATGCTCAGCGAGCTATGCGAATTTGTTATCCTGGGGCACTCCGAACGGCGTGGATATTTTGGCGAAACCGATGAGCTAGTTAACAGAAAGATAAAAACAGCTCTGGCGAACAACCTCAAACCTATCATGTGCATCGGAGAAACACCTGAAGACAATAAAGCTGGCAGGGCAGAAGAGGTGCTTGACAGGCAACTAAACCGGGGTTTAAACAATATAGAACCCACGGACAATATAGTGATTGCCTACGAGCCAATATGGGCTATTGGTACAGGTAAGGCAGCCAGCGGCCAACAATCAGCAGCTACCATCAAGTTTATCCGCAATACTATAACTAAATTATGGAACAAGCGCACATCCCAAGATTTACGCATACTTTATGGTGGCAGCGTCACAAGTCACAACATCGCTGAGTTTATTTCTCAACCAGAAATCGATGGTGCTCTAGTTGGTGGAAGCAGCCTCAAACCCGAGGATTTCCTGGGCATCACTAATCAAGCTGCAACAGTCAAACTTCCTCACCTATCGACTCATTTAAGAGAAAAGGATAGCTAAAGGTAGCAGCAAAGAATTTCTCATGCAATGTCTCATTGCCATTGTTGGCCCCACAGCGGCAGGCAAAAGTGAACTTGCCCTCTACCTGGCTCGGTATTTCCCCGCCGAAATAGTAGGAGCCGACAGCCGACAAGTTTATCGTTATATGGATATCGGCACCAACAAGCCTACTTTAGCTGAAAGAGCAATGACACCTCATCATCTTGTTGACATAATTGAGCCCGATGAAGATTTTAACCTGGCTGTGTATCAAAAATTAGCCTCCGGAGCAATCAAAACTATCCAGCAAAAAAACAAGCTACCACTATTGGTAGGGGGCAGTGGCCTTTATATATGGTCTTTAGTAGAAGGATGGAGAATGCCCCAGGTGCCACCTAATCCTAAATTAAGATATGCTTTAGAAAGCAGAGCAAAGCAAGAAGGCAATAACATACTCTACAAAGAACTTCAACAAATTGATCCTCTGGCTGCAATTAAGATCCTTCCTGGCAATACACGCCGCATTATAAGAGCTTTAGAGATTTACCACGTGACGGGACAACCCCCTTCGCAATTGCAGATTAAAAAAACACCAGATTTCCCCATTCTTACTATTGGCTTGACTTTAGAAAGAACTATGCTATATGACAGGATAGATTGCCGCTTGCATAAAATGATACAGGATGGATTAATCAAAGAAGTAGACAACCTATTAAAAAGAGGGTATAGCCCCACACTGCCCTCCATGACTGGCATAGGTTACAAACAAATAATTCAATTTATCCAGGGTAAGCTAAGCTTACCCCTAGCCATTGAGCAAATAAAACATGAAACTCATCGCCTGGTTCGCCACCAATACACCTGGTTTAAGCCGGGCGACAAGAGAATCCACTGGTTTAACCCCACTGAGGATAGCAATAGAGAAAAAATGATAGAATTAGTACGAGGTTTTTTAACATGAAATTCTCCAAATTACAGGCCACAGGGAATGATTTTATTCTGGTAGATGCCAGAACTCCAGTTTACTATCCTGTCCTTGAGCCTTCAGGCTCCTATCATCCCGAAAAACTGAAGCAAGCCAAGAATATTACTCCGAATAGAATAGACGAAGAATCTCTTTGGGCAAAACTAGCTCAAAGCACATGCAAACGCCGCTTTGGTGTAGGAGCTGATGGATTAATATTGATACAAAATTCTGATATCGCCGATTTGAAAATGCGCATAATTAACTCTGATGGCTCTGAGGCTGAAACTTGCGGCAATGGATTAAGGTGTTTTAGCAAGTATGTCATCGAAAATGGCATAATCAGCAAAACAAATTTCACCATAGAAACTTTGTCAGGCATAAGGAAAAGTAAAGCTTATGTGTCTGGAGCCAAAGTGAACAGAGTCAAAGTAAGCATGGGCTTCCCTCAATTTGAGGCAGAGCAAATTCCTATCGTCCACACGACAAATACCATTGCCAGCGAAGGAGCACAGCAATGCCCGCTGGTGACCAACCAGATAGTAATTAATAGCTATAAATTATCCGTATCCTCACTATCAATAGGCAACCCTCACGCAGTAGCCTTTACATCAGACCCCATAGCCAATTTCCCTCTAATTGATGTAGGGCCCAGAATAGAAAGGCATTCTTTATTCCCACAAAGAACGAATTTTGAAATAGCCAGAGTTCTGGATAGATCAAAAATAGAAGCCAGAGTGTGGGAACGAGGCGTAGGAGAGACTTTTGCCTGCGGCAGCGGTGCCTGCGCTATAGCTATAGTTGCTCAGTTGCTTGGCCTCGTAGACAGGCAAGTTGACATAACATTCTCAGGTGGAGTGCTAACCACATACTGGGATAGGGTAGGGGAAGTATTCCTCAGCGGCCCAGTGGAGAATGTTTTCAGCGGAGAATATCAACTCTGAAGGAGGAAACTAATGCAAGTAGCCGACCGTTTGAGTAAATTACCACCATACCTTTTTGTCAACATAAACAAAAAGATCGCCGCAAAGCAAGCTGCAGGAGGAAACATCGTCAAATTCACTATCGGCGACCCTGATTCACCCACACCACACCATATTATCGAAAGCATATGTCATGCGACACGCAACCCAGCAAATCATCGTTATCCTGAAACTGCGGGCTTGCCTGAGCTCCGCCAAGCTATTGCTGCATGGTATAAGAAACGTTTTGGAGTTATCCTGGATCCGAATAAAGAAGTGCTGCCACTCATTGGCTCCAAAGAAGGCATTGGGCATATGTCATTATGCTTTATTGGGCCTGGCGATATAGCGCTAGTACCTGACCCAGCTTATCCCGTATACTCAATGAGCACTATAATAGCTGGTGGCAAACCCCATCCCATACCATTGAAAGAGGAAAACAACTTTCTGCCAGATTTAGAAGCCATCCCTGAGAGAATAGCCAGTAAAGCAAAGCTCCTGTGGCTAAATTACCCTAACAATCCCACAGGTGCCATAGCCAACCTGGATTTCTTTAAAAACACAGTCCGTTTTGCACAGCAATATAACCTGGCTATTTGTCATGATGCTCCATATACCGAGGTTGCTTTTGACGGCTATGAGCCCCCAAGTTTTATGCAGGCGCCTGGAGCCAAGGAAGTTGGTGTAGAATTTCATTCTCTATCCAAAACTTATCACATGACTGGATGGAGAATAGGCATGGTAGTAGGCAATGCCCAAATGATAAATGCCCTGTTCCGCATTAAATCCAACCTGGATTCAGGTATTCCCCAGGCAATTCAGCAAGCCGCTGTTAAGGCTTTGCATGGCCCCCAGAATTACATTGCCAGGTACAATTCCATCTTACAACAACGCCTCGACAAATTAGTAAAAGTTCTTAATGAAATAGGCTTGACGGCCAGAACACCGAAGGCAACCTTTTACATCTGGGCCAGGGTTCCCCAAGGCTACACTTCAATAGATTTCACAGAAAAATTGCTTGACGAAATCGGAATAGCTGTCACTCCTGGCATTGGTTATGGAAAAGAAGGGGATGACTATATCAGATTTTCCCTGACTTTGGCCGATGATCGCTTAGAAGAAGGAATAAACCGCCTGTCGGCCTGGCAAAGGAGAGATAAATAAAGCAGAAACTTTTCACTACACAAACGGAATTAGAACGAGCATTCCTGGTAGGAGTGGAAAGCAAAACCCCACATCATGACTGGACAGGCGATGATTCCCTACAAGAGTTGTCTTACTTAGCCACTACAGCCGGCGCCAATATAGTAGGCATGTCTATCCAGAAATTAGAGGTGCCTTCACCCACCCACTACATAGGCAAGGGAAAAATTGCAGAACTGATAAATCTAAAAGAGCAACTTCAATATAACACGGTGATTTTCGACGATGAACTATCACCACGACAACAAAGAAACATTGAAGAACTGCTACAAGTTAAAATCATTGACCGCACAGCTCTCATCCTGGACATATTTGCCATGCAAGCTCGAACTCGCGAAGGACGCCTTCAAGTTGAATTAGCCCAACACCAGTATCTCTTGCCAAGACTTATAGGGCAGTGGCGCCATCTGGAAAAGTTGGGAGCAGGCATTGGGACCAGAGGCCCTGGAGAATCGCAGATAGAAACCGATCGGCGCCTTATCCATAAACGAATCAACCGACTCAAAGATGAATTAGAAAACGTAAGGCGACATCGAGCTCTGTACAGAAACCGACGCAAGGAGAGAGAAATCCCGATAGTAGCTCTAGTAGGTTATACTAACGCAGGTAAAAGCACCCTGTTCAATGCTTTATGCAAAGCTGGAGTAACTGTGGAAGACAAGTTATTTTCCACTCTTGACCCTGTAACTCGCCGTGTAACTTTATCCAACGGCCAGCAATTCCTTATTACTGACACCGTTGGCTTTATCCACAAACTATCTCCATCAATCATTACATCCTTCCGAGCTACATTAGAGGAACTCCACGAGGCTAACCTGCTTCTCCATATAGTCGACATAACGCATAAAAATGCAGCCAACCAATGTAGCACCGTGGAGAAAATAATCGCAGAGTTAAATCTTCAACACACTCCCAGAATCACGGTATTGAACAAAGTAGATTTAGCTCTGGATTGTGAAACAGAGATGGAAACTCTAACCACAATTCCTTACATGGAGAAAGAGATCGTGTTGCCAAATACAAACACAGCTCTCATCTCGGCTGTCAAAGGTTGGGGGGTAAATAAACTTCGGGACAAGATAGTTTCATGGCTAGATAATATTCTAATACGTGGCAAGTGCAAAAATTAAGTGACACTCACAACGAGACACTTCACTATCACTTCTCATATTGTAGCTTTCCCCCTGAGCCTTTCATAATAGCTATGGGATAAATAAACTGCAGCCAATGGATTATGCCCCGTAACCCTATCTTTTACAGCCAGCACTGTCATTGGCATCTTACAATACTTTATAAATAATGTATCATGCCCTACACACAACCCCATAAGAACGACGAAATCAACTTTCTCAGAATTTAAGATTTCAGCTTGAGCTATCGGATTGCACATAGATTCATGCCACCCCGGCCCCGCTATCTTCTCTTCTTTCTTGATCCCTATACTCTCTTTAGGTATAGCTCCCACCTTACAACAAACTGATACTACCTCAAAATCATTATTTTCGAAAATTTCGGTGACCATCCGGGCTTCGCCCGATAATCCTATACAGAAAGCCAACCCAAGTCTATGGAAACCATTTTTTTGGGCAAATTGTATCGTCTCCTCAATCCGAGGTATTTTTGTTCTAATGCCATCAGGGGTATGTTCATAGCACTGAAACTCCTGTACCGAAGCCAACCGAGCAAATTCTCTTATATCTTCCTTGTCATACTCATGTAATGCCCCCTGGATAACATCCTGCTTTAATTTCGAGGGGCAAAAGCGTGGTGCCTTTTCAAAACTGGGTTTCCGGTCAACCGCGATTTCAGGTTCACATAGTAATTGTGGACATTTGGCACACTGTGGCTTTTCTTTACACATAAACACCTCCTGCATTAAAAATAATATCGTAGAGCACAGGCTCTCAGATTAGTAGAGGATTACCATACTCAGTATTTTATGGTTCCACACCCAATAAGCATTTCAGGCTGATGAGCTATTCTGCCAAAATTCTCAACTACGAATCCTTTGTCCACTGGATGAGCAATAGCGGAAGGAACATGCCAGTAGTAGATTGATAAATTTTGTATGCATCGCCAAAGACCTGTGTAAGAAGTTTCTCCTCTGATGTTGCCTGAAAATAAAATAGGAGCGCAGAAGAAAGAAATACAAACAAAAAAAGGAACTCCTTGAAAAACAGGAGGAGCCCAAGTGAGGCTAGTAATTTTGCTGCGTATTGGGGATGTCGGATATAGTGATATGGGCCTACTTTGACAATTTCGTGCCCATGTTTCAAGTGAGCCCAGCGTGGCTCATTAAATTCACCGAAAGAGGCAATTGCCCACCATGAAACAAGCAACCCCACAATCGACAATACAATACCAATCAGCTGCAGGGGAAGATCAAGAACGCAAGAAAAATATATAATCCTGTAAGAATAACCCCAAAAAAGGAAAATGGATGCGTATACCACCGAGGTGACAATAAATATCCGATCAAAAGTTACAGTGACCAAAGCCAATGGCCGATATGGCGTGGGCATCCTGTCATCGGATTTTCTTACTCTGCTAAGCTTTATATATCTTATCCCTACAGCAAGGAATGCTAGCATCCCCACTGCTGTTAGTATTTTCATCCATCCAATATCTAACATTTGTTTACGGTACCTCTCTACAATTTGAGTTCCAATTTGCCACAGATGCACAAGACACTAAAAAATTCTTGTCTTTATTCTTTTATAGTATCTAGACGCCCAATCCTACGATGGTAGGATTATACCATTGATTTCAGGAAAACTCACTAATTCTAACTCCAGACTTAAGGGCATTATCTGCTATTCACCACATATCTTTTCTTCTTCCAACATTCAAGTCGAAGAGGCGAACGACGTGAATTTGACATGAAATTAAAGGGGGTTACCCCATGGTGCATCAGATTTTTAGCTGCAGTGAGAGCAATGATAAGAAGAAACCCCCCTTAAGTGACGCGAAAAATGCTCTCTGAGTTTTTTGCACTATTACTGCAACCGATGCTACAATGCCAATAGTATGGTACTTAGCAATCGTACACTAAAGGAAGGAATTGCTAATGTGAGAATAGTCATTAAACCTCTAAATTGTGCCTGCACTGAGCCATCTATCGTTGCCACTCACCTGGGGAATAAGCTTCTTGCTAAAATATGGGGATTTTAATAAGGAACATAGAATAAGCAATGCCAGTAGAAGAATATATGAGGCGTGCTCTGTCGATAGCGAGGTTGGCTGTAGGATATACCAACCCTAACCCAGCAGTGGGAGCTGTGATTATTAAGGATGGCTTTGTTGTAGGAAGAGGGTGCACACAACCTGCTGGTTCAAGTCATGCCGAGGTAGTAGCACTTCGTCAAGCTGGTGAAAAGGCAAAAGGCGCTACCATGTATGTTACCATGGAGCCTTGCTGCCACTACGGCCGTACTCCACCCTGCACCCAGGCCATAATAAACGCTGGCATCTCAGAAATCTATGTATCGCTACTTGACCCCAATCCAGTAGTTTCGGGCCGCGGGATGAGGGAGTTAAACGAAGCTGGCATCAAAACCTATTTCGGCGTATGCCAGGAGGAAGCTTACGAAATAAACGAGGCTTATATTAAATTTATCACCACAGGTTCGCCTTTCATTATTATTAAGGTTGCTATGAGCCTTGACGGGAAGATTGCTACTAAAACCGGCCACTCCAAATGGATAAGCAATGAGGAAGCAAGGAACTATGTGCATAGCCTACGGCACACCGCTGACGCTATAATGGTAGGTGTCAACACTATTATCAAGGATAACCCCAAACTTACCGCTAGGGGTTGCCAAGGGAAAGGTGGCACACCAAAGGCACAACCACTGCGTCTAATTGTTGATAGCAATGCAAGAACACCATTGGATTCTCAGATTTTTAAACAACCAGGAAAAACTTTGCTCGCAGTAGTTGAACCGCTTTCTTCGGAAAAGAAGAAGAAACTCATACAAATCGGAGCCGAAGTATTAGAACTGCCGGGAGTAGGTGGACAAGTAGATTTGGAAAAATTATTCAAGATCATAGGTAAACGCAACATAGTCACTGTCTTAGTAGAAGGTGGAAGTAAAATTCTAGGGTCTCTCTTTGACCACAGGTTGGTAGATAAAGTATTAGTTTTCATTTCGCCTATTATCATTGGTGGCAGCGAGGCTAAAACCGCAGTGGGAGGGGATGGAGTTAATAGTGTAATAGAAGCCTTATCATTGGAGCGTGTTAAAATCAAAAAGTTCGGCAATAATGTATTGATCAGTGGGTATATGAAGGAGAGAGCACAACAGAAATTATAGGCAGTGTGACACAATAGTATGTTTACCGGCATAGTGGAGGAGATTGGCACAATCAAAGAAGCGAATTCACATCACTTACTTATTGAAGCCAAGAAGGTACTCAGTGAAATGATAGTAAGCGATAGCATAGCTGTTAGCGGATCTTGTCTGACAGTCACCACTTTAGATAATAACACCTTCAGTGTTGATATCATGCCAGAGACATTGCGCCATACCAATCTTGGCGAACTCCGTTACGGCAACCAGGTAAACTTAGAAAGGGCACTCCCAATAGGAGGACGCATTGGAGGTCATCTAGTGTTGGGACATGTTGATGATACAGGAGAAATAGCAGAGATAACCTCTGAAGAAGCATCGTATACCATAAAAATTTCAGCGCCTTCAAAGCTGATGCCTTATATAGCTAATAAGGGATTCATTGCTGTTGATGGTATTAGCCTCACCATCACAAGTCTTGACGATTCTTCCTTTACTGTATCTCTAATACCGTACACTCTGAAAAATACCACTCTAGCCAATAGAAGACGTGGCGATAAAGTCAATTTGGAAGTGGATGTTATAGCTAGATACATAGAGCGGCTGAATAAAAGGAACAGCCAGAATCTAAGTTTTGAATTTCTTAAAGAATATGGATTCACAAGGGAGGAGAATTAAACAATGTTAGCCACTATACCAGAGGCAATTGAAGATATAAAGGCAGGTAAATTTATCATTATTATTGATGATGAAAACCGCGAAAACGAAGGTGATGTAGCAATAGCAGCAGAAAAGATTACCCCGGAGACTATAAATTTTATGACAAAGCATGCTAGAGGGTTAATCTGCCTTCCTATAATCAAACAAAGGCTTGATGAATTAGGGATACCGTTAATGGTTCAGGATAACACATCGAGGCAATCTACCGCATTCACAGTATCAGTTGAGGCAAAGCACAACGTAACCACAGGTATTTCTGCTTTCGACCGTACTCAAACTATAAAAACCGTGCTTGCCACTAATAGTAACCCGGACGATTTAGTCCGCCCAGGACATGTATTTCCCATACGGGCTAGAAATGGAGGTGTGCTGGTACGGGCAGGGCATACCGAGGCTATTGTTGACCTGGCAAGATTAGCTGGGCTTTACCCCGCTGGGGTCATATGCGAAGTTATGAATGAAGACGGCACCATGGCACGACTGCCTGAACTTGAAATCATGGCCTCCAAATACAGTTTAAAAATCGTGACCATCGCAGATTTGATTACTTATCGCCTTTCCAATGAAAAGTTGGTGCAACAAATAGCTAAAGCCAAGTTGCCCACTGCGTTCGGTGAATTCACAATTATGGCTTATAAGAGCGATGTCGATGCCACTGAACATGTTGCCCTGGTTAAAGGCGACATATCAGGCGATGACCCGGTACTGGTACGTGTCCACAGTGCATGCCTCACTGGAGATATTTTTGGTAGCTTGAGGTGTGATTGTGGCGCTCAAATCAAATTAGCAATGCAAAACATAGCTAAAGAAGGCAGAGGAGTTTTCCTTTATATGCAACAAGAGGGAAGAGGAATTGGGCTTCACAATAAACTCCGCGCCTACGCTCTCCAAGATCAGGGAATGGATACTGTAGAGGCTAATGTAGCCTTAGGTTTCGCCCCCGATTTGAGAGACTACGGAGTCGGGGCTCAAATTCTGGCCGACCTAGGTTTACATAACATTAGATTACTTACTAACAACAGCAAGAAGGTAGTTGGGTTACAAAGCTATGGACTTAGAATAGTGGAGACTGTACCACTAATAACTCAACCGAACCCTTATAATATTCGCTATCTTAAAACCAAACAAAAAAAACTAGGACACAGACTAGATATAGAGGAGGTAATCAATGGCTAGACATTACGAAGGAATGCTAATAGGGAAAGGTCTTAAATTTGCAGTGATTGTCTCGCGATTCAATGAGCTGATAACCAGCAGACTGCTTGAAGGGGCAAAGGATGCTCTGCTACGCCATGGGGTTGATGAGAACGACATTGACACCGCATGGACTCCAGGCTGCTTTGAAATTCCGCTAATAGCCAAGAAATTAGCCCAAAAGGGAGAATATAATGCTCTAATATGCCTTGGGGCTGTAATTCGCGGTGGAACTCCGCATTTTGAATATATATCCTCCGAAGTAAATAGGGGAATCGGTAAAATAAGCCTGGATACAGGATTACCTGTAATACAAGGTATAATTACTGCTGATACTCTAGAGCAAGCTATCCAGAGGGCAGGAGCCAAAGAAGGCAACAGGGGTTTTGCTGCCGCAGTGAGCGCTATAGAAATGGCAAATCTTGTTAAGGCTATTCAGTGATCTTATAAACTATATCGCCATGCCTTGCTCTCTCAGGAATCTTTACGCCGATAAGATCACCTGCTTTAGCCTCCGTGATATCAGCGCGGTCGATTTGTATAGATTCCACAACAAGTTCCATATCTGTAGTAGCACCTTTTATGTGGATTCTATCACCCTGCCTCAATGTACTGTTCAGCTTTATCCCAGCCACTACCGGCTTAGCAAAGAAATCGGTTATCTCACCAATCGCTACTTCAGACATCATTGCACCTCCTTTCCTCAAACAATCTATCTTAATTAATAATGTATACCACACATCCTTATAAATCAACAACTACACCCACATACACCTTGACAGAGTGCATATTTAAACCTATGATAATAGCAATAATTAAAGCCGATCGGAGGTAATAAACCATGGTGGAAAAAAGACCAGATAAACCATACAGCTGGGAGGAAATATTCTCTTTTGATCGTCTGAAAAGAGCTATGACAACCAGAGCACTAAATAGAATTGAAGAGATGTGGCAGGGAAATAAGCCCATAAGCCCCGAACAAATCAGCGAAGTAATCAACGACGAATGGCAGAATGTTAAAGAAGCCGTGCGCTCATCACCAGCAGCAAGGGAAGCATTCCGAAAATATCTAGAACACACTGTCGCCGAAGAGGTGAGCAAGCTAATACAGAAAGGCAAAGCTGAATTAGAATCTTTGGGAGTAGTTGAGAGGAGTTTATAAATTTGGCTTCAAATGACCGCAATGACCCAGTTGGTGGAGTTAATTCTGAGTCGATTATACGGCACGTAAACAAACGGCTTGAGATGTTCGATGGAAGACTGGATAACATGGATTCAGTAATTACATCTCTCGTGGAAAGGGTAATGCATCAACCCCTCACCATGGAGATATCATGCCCCAAGTGTGGCCAAACCATAGAAATAAATATAACAAGCAACGTCAGATTAAGAGATTAGCTATTTCCCCTTGTAACACCTGGCAGCAAAATGCAAGTTATATTCGCTGCTAATTTCTAGCTTGCTGAAGTTCCCATATTAATCCACAGTAGGGTAACACTTATTTTTCATATTTCATCTCCTTTTGTAGAAATAGCAAGGTAACTCAAGGATTTGACAATAGGACATCAGTGTATTAATATGGAATCATGTTTGGTTCGCACAACATACCTTTTGCGAACCAAAGCAATGGAAAATGCAAAAGCCAAACATCAATATAGATTTATTAATCGCCGAGTTCCTGGAATACATGGAAATTGAAAAAGGCTGTTCTCCCCTTACGGTTCGTGCGTACAGACATTATTTAGAGCGATTTTACAATTGGATCAGTGAAAATTCCCCTAGCACCAAACCCGAAGATATAAATTTGGATCTCATCAGAAGATACAGGCTATATCTAGCACACCTGCAGGATCGAAATGGCGCGCAATTAAAGCGTGTTTCTCAAAACTATCATATTGTTGCGCTACGATCTTTCCTGCGCTACCTTTTAGTTCAGCGAGACATACTCACTTTATCCCCTGCCACAATAGAACTTCCGAAATTAGGCTCCCGTTCTGTTAATTTTTTAAACCCAGAGCAGGTAGAAAGATTACTAAACAGTCCACAAATATCAAATACGATAGGTTTAAGAGATAAAACTATTCTGGAAACCCTATTTAGCACAGGCTTAAGAGTATCAGAGTTAGTAAGCCTAAATCGTGACCAGGTAGATTTAAAACGCCAGGAATTTGGGGTTAAAGGCAAAGGAAATAAAATACGCGTAGTTTTCTTGTCAGATTCAGCTGTGCAATGGATTAAACGCTACTTGCAATCACGCCAGGACCATTTTAAACCATTGTTCATTAGATATAGTGGCGCAGTAAATACAGAAAGGAACGGCGAAAAAATGAGGCTGACAGCAAGATCCATCCAAAAAATTGTTATCAAATACACAAAAAAAAGTGGTTTGCCAATCAAAGTAAGTCCGCACACCCTGCGACATTCTTTTGCCACTGACCTGCTAATAAGCGGCGCTGACATTCGCTCCGTTCAAGAAATGCTGGGGCACGAGAGTATTGGAACAACTCAAATTTACACTCATGTCACCAACAGGCATTTAAAGGAAATTTACATGGCCTTCCATAGCAAGAGTAAAGAAAACATAGCTAAAAAATAGAAACTAACGCTCAAGCCCAATTGCTGAAGGTACCCATTAAAATGTTATGTCAAGTTCCGTGGTGGGCTCGGCAGGGTTCGAACCTGCGACCAACCGGTTATGAGCCGGCCGCTCTGCCACTGAGCTACGAGCCCATCCCTGCACCCAGCTCGGCCTGTCATCTGTGATAAGCTAATCTTCTCACTTCAAAAAATCACTCATTCCTTGACTTTGCAATTGCCTAATTTTTCCAGAGCGAGTACCAGCGCAGAATGGTCCAAATTGCTACCGCCCTCTTGTGCTGCAACTGCATTAAACAATTCCTGGGCTATGGCTGTACCCGGCAAACTCAACCCTATCTTGCGTGCTGCTTCCAGCGCATTGTTCAAATCTTTTTGCTGATGCCGAATACGGAAACCAGGAGCAAACTTGCGGTCAATCATTCGCTGTCCATGCAAATCTAGAATGCGACTCTGGGCAAATCCTCCAAGCAACGCTTCCCTTACTTTTGCTGGATCAGCCCCTGCCTTAGAAGCAAATAAAAGAGCCTCGCTAACCGCTTCAATTGTCATAGCAACTACCATTTGATTAGCTACTTTACAAGTCTGCCCATCCCCATTAGTGCCAATATGAACGATATTCTTACCCATAATTTCAAAGTAAGGCTTGATTTGTGCAAACACTTCGGGCTGACCTCCGACCATAATGGAAAGAGTTGCATTTTGAGCCCCTATTTGGCCGCCAGAAACAGGTGCATCAAGCATCTTCACACCCAAAGCGGCAAGTTTTTTGGCAAACTCTTTTGTAGCTATTGGAGAAATGGAGCTCATATCCACCACGATAGAGCCCGATTTTATGCCCTCAGCCACACCATCTCTGCCAAACAGAACAGCTTCCACATCAGGCGTATCCGGTACCATAATAAAGACTATATTTGATTTTTGCGCCACTTGCTTACCATCACTGCAAGCCTCCGCGCCCTTCGAAGCTAGCTCTTTGACTGATTCCGGAAACACGTCATAAATGCGAACCGTGTGGCCAGCGGCTAGTAAGTGTCCAGCCATTGGCTTGCCCATTATACCTAACCCGATAAATCCAAGCTCTGCCATTACTTCCCTCCTTTTTCTAAATAGGATTTGACCCATTCAAGGCCATCTTCTGTTACGCCAGCGGGTTTGTACTCACACCCAATCCAACCATTATACCCCGCTTCATCAATGAAACGGAACAGGTTAGCGTAGTTAATTTCACCAGTTCCCGGTTCATGCCGTCCCGGGTTGTCTCCCAGTTGCATATGCGCGATGAGAGCAAGATTATCCAGAATAGTTTTTGTTAGATTGCCTTCCATTACCTGCATATGATAGATGTCATATTGAAGCCAGAGATTGGGATGATTAACTTCCTCAAATAATTGAAGCGCATCCTGTGTATGCGCCAGGTAAAATCCAGGATTATCTTGAGTGTTTAAAGGTTCGACCAGCAGGCGAATACCCTCTTTCCCCAGAGCGATTGCGGCGAATCGAAGGTTCTCCACCAGCGTCTGTCGTACCTTTTCTGCTGATGCCCCATCAGGAGTTAATCCCACAAGACAGTTCATACGAGAACAGTTCAATGTCTTAGCATACTCAATAGCTAGCCCAACACCATCCTGAAATTCTCCCACCCGCTGTGGTGAGCAGGCAACACCTCGATCACCTGCACCCCAGTCACCGGCCGGCAGATTGATCAACACCTGCTCAAGCTTGTACTTATCCAATTGCTCCGCTAACAATTCCTTCTTCCATTCATAAGGGAATAAACATTCAACTCCCTTGAAGCCAGCTCTGGATGCCCGTTCAAAACGACTCAAAAAATCAACCTCATTGAACATCATTGTTAAATTAGCACTGAATTTAAGCATAATCACCTCCTTATAGTTATGGAGCGGGAGACGGGATTCGAACCCGCGACACCCTGCTTGGAAGGCAGGAACT